>NZ_JBIXLM010000007.1:0-157593 GCF_045798545.1 Paeniglutamicibacter sp. ORCA_105
CCCCCCCCCCCCCCCCCCCCCCCCCCCCCACGGAGCTGTTGCTTGGGTGGACTAGAACTACGGGGTGACGACGGGAATCTTTCCGCTGACGTCGTTGAACAATTCGCTCAATTTCGGGCCGAGTACCACTAGGCCGGCGATCATGACGACGGCGATAAGTCCGACCATGATGCCGTACTCGACGGCCGTGGCGCCGGTTTCGTCGCGCTGGAGGCGGTTCTTGATGCGGAAGCCGAGGGTCTGGAGGGTGGCGTAAATGTGCAGCATGGGGGAGCTCCTGAAATGAAGTGGTGTGTTGTTTGTGCGGGGTGTTTGGACTTGCTTGGTGCACCGCGCTGAAAAAAACATAGCAAGGCATTTCGGGGTTAAGGCGGGACCTGTGGCTTTCCTCGGGGTAGCTGGTACCAACCCTTGGGAAGCTGCGTTTTTCCTGCGTCTAACCTGAACCAAACCGGCGTTTAGGCCCAAACATGGGGATGCGCGAGGGGGGAAGTTTTGGGCCGGGGGGAACTGCGCCCAAACCCTCGACCTTTATGGTTCAACCAGCGACAATGTTGGGCGCCGTGAGACGGTTTTTCCATATGACTACTTGGCTCCGGGACGATCCGACACCCACGGGTGGTGGCGCATCCACCAGCGCCGGCGGAGGATTCTCAACGAGCCTTGGCGGCTGGCAAAGTTTGGAGCGGGCATGATGCCGAGCCCACCGGCCGGCCGCTCACAGCAAAGGCACAGGCAGGTGCTATGCAGGGGGCTGGCCCTCCCGTCCTAGAATGTGCCCATGAGCGTCGAAGACGCAGACTTGGGGTCAATCACATGCGACGTGCAGAATCCGTTCCACAGCGTTTCCACAACCATCCTCATCACCGCACCCGGCTGTGGTCCGTTGTGCTGTGCGCGGCACTGGTCGGTGGCGTTGCCGCATGTTCGGGCGAGTCACGGCCGCCTGTGACGGTGGAAGCCCCGCCTGACCCTTCTTTCGTGCAGGAAGTGGTGGAACCCAGTGCGCTGGCCCGGCACCTGGAGGCGTTTCAGGATGCGGCGGACGCGAATGGCGGCAACCGGGCCGACGCCACCGGGGGCTACGAGGCCTCGGCGGCGTACGTCGAGGAGCAGTTGCGTGCGGCGGGGTACGAGCCGCGGCGCCAGGAGTTCAGCTACGGCCGGCGCAACCCCGTGGACGCGTTCAGCATCCTGGCCGACACCGGCAGTAGCTCCGACGGCGTGCTGGTACTCGGCGCGCACCTGGACTCGGTCGAGGAGGGACCCGGGATCAACGACAATGGCAGCGGGGTCGCCGCGGTGCTCGAGGTCGCGCTGCGGCTCGCGGAGGAGGGCTCCGTGTCGCGGGAGCAGATCCGGTTCGCGTTCTGGGGCGGCGAGGAGGATGGAATGCACGGCTCGGATTACTACGTCGAGCAACTCTCCCGCAAGGAAGCCACCGCGCACGTCGCCTACTTGAACGTCGACATGGTGGGCTCGCCGAACGCGGCGTTCTTCGTGTTCGACGGCGACGGCTCGGACGGCATGGAGGCCGGGCCCGAGGGGTCTGGCGCCATCGAACGGGTGTTCCGGGACATCCTTCGGGCCGAGGGGGTCCAGGCGCTGCCGGTCGGGTTCATCGAGGATTCGGACTACGACGCGTTCGTGAAGGCCGACATCCCGTCCGGGGGCCTGTTTACCGGCGACGTGGGGACCAAGAGCGAGGCCGAGGCACGCACCTTCGGCGGGCAGGCCGGGGAGCAGTACGACGAGTGCTACCACCAGGCCTGCGACACCATCGATAACGTCGACCTGGCCGTGCTGGAGCAGATGACCGAAACGCTCATGAGCGCGACGGTTTCGCTCGGCGGCGTCGAGGACGGCCTGGCCAAGGGTGCGGCAACGGAGGAGGGCGCCGGCTGAGGCGCCGCGACCGCAGGCCTTCACGGGGCCGCCGCCTTGCACGACCACTGAAGTTGATGACCTGGCTGGTTCTCCCGCACCCGCTGGTACCGGTCTCCACGCCGCCCAAGTCGTCGGTGGGGAAACGAGCTCGCCACGATGGGCCCTACCAGGGTTCAGAAACGTCGGGGTAGCCAGCGGGAAACGTCCCTCGATGATCTCTTTGAACAGGGAAACTGCCATCTCCTCTTCGTCCCGGGCCTACCGACAGCTCGGCAGTAGGGTCGGATCAGCCCACGAATTCCTCCCGCTCGCCAAGGAAGAACTGCACTTGTTCTGCAACGACGATGGTGGACACTCGGACAGATCCTGGACCCGGAGGACTTCTCGGATGCTCAAGCCATCGCTCACATTATGGTGCTGTATGTGGGCTCCGCTTGGCGGGGCACGCAACAAGTAGCTGTCTGCGACGGTTTGGGCTTTCGCCGGGGGTGCTCATGTGTTGCGCGTGGGGGTGGATGCCCGTGGGTAGTCGCGGCGCCCGGTCAGCGGGGGGTACACGTGACGCGAGTCTGGTTTCTGCCGATCAAGTCAACCTCGAGGTGGATCGGTGTGCCGGTCTTGTCGGCGGTCTTGGCGGCAATGGACAGGGTGTACACGCCTTTTCCGTTGGCGTTGGGCCAATTGAAGGTCAGTGTCTTGCTGACGGTCTGGCCCACCCCGGTTTGTGGGACTTCGGCGGGGTTGGGGGTCATTCCGCTGGCCGGCGATACGGTCAGCAGGTACTTTTCGGCCTCGACGCCGGTCCACGCGACGGTGACGGCGGTGGAGGAGCCCACGTCTTGCCCGCGCGTGCAGGTCACGGTGCCTGGGTTGACCGTCCCGGGGGCCGGCGGCGTAGGAGTCGGGGTCGGAGTGGGCGTCGGGGTTGGTGTCGGGGTCGGCGTGGGTGTTGGGGTTGGGGTTGGCGTTGGAGTGGGTGAGGGTTCGGGGGGTGTCCCGCCGCCCGGGGTGTCGCCAGGCGGTGTCCCGGGAGACGGGGCCCAGGTTCCGGCGGTGACGGTGGCGGTGACTGTCCCGCTTTGGCTCCACAGGGCCCAGGCCCCGGCCCCGCCGAGTCCGAGCACGACGATAAGCAGGTAGGTGATCAGGGCGGTGCGCAACCCGGGGATCTTGCGGCTCATGTCGTGGACTCCTGCTGGCGGGACTTGGTGCGGCGTACGAGCAGCGCCCGGGTCATGGAGATTGCTCCGTAGCCTATTAGTGCGATGGCCCCGAACTGCGTGGCCAGGCCCCTGTCCTGGTTCCCCAGCCAGTTGGCGGCGTATCCGGCGAACGGGACGGCGTAGAGCAGCTTGCCGCGGACCTGGATCTCGGTGACCGGGGCTTCGTCCGCGACGTCGTTGTTGTCGCCCTTGGTCACCAGCAGGGAGTTGCCCTGCTGGTCGGTGCCGACGCTGGTGATGCGGTGGGTGATGACCTCGGAACGCCCGGATGCGATCTGGTAGGTCACCACGTCCCCCGTGCGCAACTCGGCAAACGGCGTGGGCTGGATGACCAGCAGTGTGCCGGGCCCGTAGTGCGGTTTCATCGAGTTGGTGAGCACGGAGTAGGTCTGGGACCCGGTGGCCAGCGGGAGGACGATGAGCACCAGTGCGGCCAGCGCAGCCAGGATCAGGGTCGTGAAGCTCATGATGCGTCCGGTGGCCGGCAGGATCCGGCTTCCGGCGGTCCTGTGGGCGTGCTTGGCTCGCATGGCGTGGTCCTTTCCGGTGCTTGTTGCTTATGGCTTATTGCTGTTGCGTGGCGAGGGTGAAGGCGATGGACGCCCCGGCGCCCCCAAAAGTCGCCGGGGTGTTCTCCGCGAGGGTGGTGGTCAGGCAGAAGGTGGCGCTGGCTCCCTTGGCCAGGACCACGCGGGTGTCCTGGCGGATGTTGGTGCAGCGGCCGTCTTGGCCCAGCCCGATGCTGGTGCTCAGGTACGGGGCGAGCGCTCCGGTGGCGGTGGTGGTCCCCGCGGTGGCGCTGATGGTGAAGGGGCCCGAGGCATCTGCCGCGTTCGTCACCACGATCGGGGTGCTCTGGCTGGTCCCGGGTGTCAGTCCGGTCGGGCCGGCCACGGTGATGGTTCCGCCGGCGGGCAGCCGCTGCACGTTTTCCCCGACCGCGGCGGTGACCTTGAAGTCCGCCGACTGCACGGTTTGGCTGGTGGTGGTGGCCGTGGCGGTCCACAGGGCCAGGGTTCCCTGGACGGTGAGCAGGGCCAGGACGATGGCAACGCCGATTGCTGCGGTGGCCTTCAGCGCCGACATCGTCTTCATGGTCCTGCTCCAAAGTGGTACGGACGGTGGTGGAAGGCTGCTGCTAGTCGGCGACCGTGCCAATCGCGTCCTGCGTGAGCGCGAACCCGATCGTCTCCAGCTGGTGGGTCTCGTTCACGTAGTCCCTGCCCTTGACGGTGTCTGGTAGCTCAACGGTCACCTTGGCGGTGTATTTTCCGCTGTCGGCCGGGTCAAGCGCCGTCTCGGTGAACTCCTTGCCGTCTTTGTCGGTCAGGGTGATGTCGCTGACCAACAGGTGGGCGGAGACGTCGTTCGGGTCCGTGAGGGTGAGAGTGGCCTGCATCAGGTCCCCGACCAGGTCCACGGTGACAGGCTGGGTGAAGGTGAGCAGGTCGCCCGGGACCATCTTGTAGGTGCTGATATCGATGCTCTCGCCCTCCTGGGAGACGGCGTTCGTCCAGACCCCCGGATCCGCGGTGATGTTCAGGTTGCCGGATTTGACAGTACCGGCATCCGCCCCGGCGTTGGCGTTCCAGACGGCGAGGGTTCCGCCGCCGCCTACCAGCAATGCGACGCCCAGTCCGGTGGCGAGTGCGCCCTTGGTCATCTTGTTCATGATCTGTCCCCTTTGGCTTTCCGTAGCGCCGCGCCTGGTGGCGGGCTGCTTCAACGACTATCCGGGGCCTTGCTCAAGGCCGGGGGCGGGTTTCAAACAGGAACAATGAAAGGTTTTGTAAGTATTCCAACGTCAATGCTGCGCCAATGCTGCGTCAATCCTGCGCCTTTCCCCCAGGTCACTGCGCCATGCTTGACCCATGGGACCTAACCCTGACAAGGACCATGGAAGGGGAACTCTCGTGTCCACCAACGTCCTGGCGGACCTCGCGCGGGAGCTTGGCGCCGAGGCCGCCACCCGCTTCGTGCACGACTTCGTGGACCTGTGGCCGGTGCGCCGCCAACGGATCCATGCGGCCATCGGCACCCAAGACCTGGACGGCGCCATCGACGCGGCATTCTCGCTGCGTTCCGCGGCGCTGATGGCCGGGGCCCGTCCACTGGCCGCACACGCAGACTTGATCCGCGCGACGCTGCACGAGACCGGGTCCCCGGCCTGGGAGTATGCCCGCCGCCTCCTGGCGGCCCTGGACGAACTCGGGGACCGCACGGTGAAAACACTCGCCGAAGCCATTGCGCCCTGGCAGTCTGGCCCAGGGAACTAGTCCCGGCAACCCGGGAAAGGCATGGACGATGGCCGATAGGCATCGTCAGGAGCCGCCATGCCTGACGCTTCCCAATTCCACCGAGCGAGCGGATGGAGGCCGCGTTGCAACGGATCGCTGCCTTGTGTTTCTATACGATTCCAGGATTTCAAGTCGTGCCTAGTTCCAATGCGCTTCCGCGTGGGCAGTGCCTACAGCCCAGATTTTCAGATGCGCCATAGGCTGTACCCATGGCTTCTCTTCCCGCGCAGAATCTTGGCAGGCTGTTCTTTCCCCTGCTTGGCATCGCCGTGCTGACAGGCGCTCTATCGGGGGCCCTCAATCTGGCGCTTTCACTGGCACCCGATGAGTGGAGCGCGAGCGACACCCCCTACGTCCTTATGGCTGCGTTTGTTGGTGCCTTGGTTTCGCTCCCTCCCGCAATGGGAGCGGCAGTGGCCGTGGCCATCCAGGGAAGAAAACGACTTCCATCCTCCGGAAACCGCCAAGCACTCGTCGCTGCTCTCGGAGCCGCAGTGGGCGCAACTGTCCCGGCACTGGCCTACATCTCCATCAATTCCTTCGAGCCAAACGCGGCCACAACACTATTGACCGTCATGATCTTCATCTTGGTCTGCTCCTGCATAGCCCTGGGCGCTTTTAGAGGGGTGCTGTCCATCATCAGTAAGAGGCAAAAACAGCCCGCAGGATCTTAACGCACACCTAAGCGTCGTTCGTTTGGTGGCCGCAGAGAACGGAAAGAATCGTGGGCGAGGCATCGTTGAGGTGCTCACCCCACTACGGGCGATCCCTGCTTGGTTGCATCGTCCCGCACGGGAGGGTACGCCCGGATGAATATTTCGAACCGCCCAGACAGGGGGTCAATGACCGTGGCCAGGTTCTGGGTGGGCGGACGCATGAAGTTCTAAGTCTGGCCGGTCTGCAAGTGGAACCGTCACTGGAACGGTTCACCGCCACTCACCGGCAATACCCCTGTGGCCCGGGTGGCTCACGTCTGCGCAGCGAATTAGTGGTGAACCGCCCGGGCAGTTGCGGGCTAATGGGCTGCCTTGCGGGCTGATGGGTGCTAGTAGTTCGTGCCCATGGCCATGTGCACTTCATCAAGGCTAAGCGCGCCACTGACAGCTGCGATTCACAGGATTCAACTGTCGGATTTTTGGTGGCCGGGTCTCGCGCTGGGGGATCGACTTACGCGACTCATGGTTCGAGCGCCGGCGTTCCGGAAATGCTCCCGATGCCATGCGGTTGTGATCTTTCGTGGGGTACTGCCGCGTGGTCGCCGCGAACGATAGGCGCCCGGGATTTGGTGTCCAATTCCCGCATAGGCCCTGCCCGAGAAAAAGCCCGGTGACGCGGATTCTCAACGGTACGCTCAAAACCCTGACCGGACTCCTGAATGGATACGAGCGCGTCTGTGGCCGAATCAACACCGGAACGTCCTTAGCGTGATTTCTGTGTAGGTCTTCCCCGGACCACAAATTGTGAGTGATTCCATGAAGAAATTCCCGAAATGAGCTGAAATCTGGCGGCGTGTCACTCTGCTTTACGCCTCAGCAGGGGAGGGTGTTCCACTTCCAAGGAACCGGGACTGTTACTTTGACAGGCCTAAGCCTGGAAACCCGGATGGCCGTCTGCAATACAGACGGCCATCCGGGTTTTCATGCATTTCGAAGAGCGACGCTCGGGACTTTTAGAGTTCCGCGCAGTCGCGGCAGATCTTGACTCCATCGACTTCCTTGGCGGCCTGGCTGCGGTGCCTGACAACGAAGCATTCCCCGCAGACGAACTCATCCGCAGCCTGGGGGACAACCTCCACCACAAGCTCATCGAGCACGATCGCGCCCGGAAGCTCGGTGCCGTCGGAAAGGTCCGTTTCCTCCAGTTCGGAATGGACACTTTTCGCCGTGGGCGCATCCATTTCCTGAACGGCTTTCAGGGTGCGCTCGGAAGCTTCGGCTACATCCGGGCGTGCTTCGTCGTAATCCTGTGCCATGGTTATTCCTCCCGATTGTTCAACACGTTTCCGAAATTGTAGATGCCGTGGGTAGCAGGGGCAAACCGAATTCCGTGCGAGGTGAATACTGACACTTTTGTGAAGCAAAAGCATTCAACAATCCATGGTGTTGGCCGCGTGCTCGAAGGATGAAACCGGGACTCTTCCAGGAGAATTTTCCCGAACGGGTCCTTGTTAGTCTGTCGGTTCGCCGGCTTGCGCCTGGTCCAGATCGGCCTGGGCTTCCTCCGGGTCCGGTTCTTCGGGGAAGGTCTCCGAGTGCTCCTTGTCCTTCGCCGCCTCCGCTTGGTCTTCCCGACCCGTTTCGGGAATTTCAGGCTGCGTTACATCGTCCGGGTTCGAGTCGGGGTTGGTGTTCTCTGTTTCAGCCATCGGGGTTCTCCTTCGTGTGTAGCCTGCAATGTTCGGCGCATGCGGGGCCTTCCCTCGATTCGGGAAGCCCACTGTTGCCGGCGTTCATGCTGCCGGATCGCCTACGCCGTAGGTCGACTCTAACGATGCGGATCGAAGGGCGGAAGGATTTTGGTCGTTTCCGCGAACGTTCGGAAGCATGTCCGGTTCCAGGGTGAAGGATCTGTTGCGGAGCCTCCGGCGCAACGTGGAGGCCGAATGCGCCGACACCTTGAGTTTCGTGCCTGCGTAGGGCATGCCTCCGGCAACCCTGTGGCCCACGGCCACCCAGATGCTCACTGCCCGTTCAAGAACCCAGACCGGAGCCCATAAGGCGGCACCGCCTCCAAACACCTTGGCCCCGCCATCACGTCGCCGTCCGATCTCGGCGATCGCCCAGGCCGCGAACGGCCAGGCGGAAGCCAGGCCGGGTCGGCCCCGCCCGGCACGGTAAAACCCGGCCAGTATGAGCGGGGCATAGCAAAGCTTCACGGCCAGGCGCAGGGGCTGGGCAAAGTCGTCATAGGCCTGGCGAACGCGCTGTCCCGCAAAGTGTTTGAAGGTGGGCGGCAGGCGGCGGACAAAGACGTCGTTGGCACGGATTTCCCGGCCGCCGGCGGCATCGATGGTACGCAGCAGTTCAAGGTTCTCGAAGAGGACGTGGGCGTCATATCCCCCTGCTGCCATCAGCACCGAACGGCGCAAGGCAAAGGTCCCCGGATAGTCGGCTCCAAAGGCACGGTTGACCAGTGAACGGGCGGTGTCCAGCCGCGCATGCCACGGCAGTGGCGCCAGGAAGTTCTGCGGTCGCACGATGTCCGCGCGCTGGAGAAGGTTCAAGACCTGCTCCAGCTGGATCCGTTCGTAGCGCACGTCATCGTCGGCAATGACCAGGAGTTCGTCGCCCGCGGCATGCACTCCCGTCAGCACACCGGCGACCTTGCCGTTGGCCCCCGGCATGGGAACCGGTCGCAGATGCACCACTGCCGAAGGAAAGCGTGCCGCGTGGTTTTCAAAAAGGTTGGGTTCGGATCCGTCCACCACAATCACCCGGACCCACTCGACGACTTGGCCGAGGTATTCGGCAAGGTCATCCAGGCCGGAGTCGGAGTGCCATTTCAGCGGCAGGATGTACGTTGCCTCCGGCAATGTCCCATATGCACTGTCGGTTCCCATGATTCTGTTGTCACCTATGTGATTGCTTGGGTTGGTTGCTTGGAATGCGCGCCCATGGATGCCTAGGCGCCGCAGGCCGTGAACGTCCTTGGGGTGCCACACCCCAAGGACGTTCACGGCCACGCATCTTGTCTGGAGTTGATACCGGGACCACCGTGCCGGGGCACGGAAACCCGCTCAGTCCTTCAGAAGTCCAAGCTTGACGTTTTTCGGCCGCTGCATCTCGCCGTGCTTGGCGCCCAGCACGATGACCGCGGCTGCGAAGCCGGGAATCGCCCACTGCAACTGGCGAAGCTGCTTTTGTGCCTTTGCCAATTCGGGAGATGTTTCGGGACCGGGCTCGGTTGCACCGCGAGCCCCTTCATCTGCCAACTCGTCGACCTTCTTGCCCAGGACGGCAGCATAGAGGGTGACGGCTGCACCGGCCACGGTCACGCCGGTCTTGATCCATGTTGCCGACATGACGCCGTCCTGGGCTGCGTACCGACCCTTGTTTTCCCAGAGGATCGGACCCAGCGAGGCCAGATGGGCTGCAAATGCCGCGGTTTGGACCGGGGCCCATTTCTTCCAGCCCAAGCTGGAGAGCCGGGTCCTCTCCGTGGAGTCTTTCGATTGGGAAGTGGCACCGTTCAGACCCACAGCACCCATGAGGGAACCGCCGAACCAAGCGGCTGCGGACAGGTCATGGATTGAGCGGGCAAGCAAGTTTCCGGACATGGGGCATTCTGCCTTTCGTAGTAGCGGTTTGGATGCATTCCACGTTGCTTCACCCACACCGGCATGTAAAGGGATTTGCAAGGCGTCGACCGGTCCGGGTTCGGAAGGGGGGGGCAGCGCCTCCCCATTTGCTCGATCCTTGGTGGCGAACAATCGCGCTGCGGTGCGGGTCCAGAGCGAGGACCCGCGGCAAGAACCTGCCCCGCAGGGTGTCCGGGCAGTCAAAACCGGTGATGGGCGCCGGGTTATGATGGCAAGGTGCTGGTACTTACGCGGAAGGTCGGAGAACAGGTCCTGATTGGCGAGGACATCGTGGTGACTGTCCTGGATGTCAAAGGCGATTCGATCAAGATCGGCTTCGACGCGCCCCGCGGCATCAAGATCCAGCGGGCCGAGATGATCGCCGCCGTGACCGAGGCCAACCAGCAGGCCGCCGCTGCCGCCACCGAGGACGCCGAAGCCCGGCTGAAGGCACTTTTCCCTGCTTCGCCCAAGCCCGCCGCACCCCATGCGCCGAGGGCGTAGGCATCGGATCCTGTGCCCGGGCAATCGGCCCATGCCCGTGCTTGATTCTGCGATACCTGCATTTCTTGTCGGCCAATTGGGCGTCCGTAGTTCCCGTCAGGCGATTTGGATGCGCTCGTCTCCGAGCCCGACCTCGACACGGAGCGTGCCGCCGATGACCTCAACATACTTGCGCAAGGTATCAACCTGCGCCCGCGCAATATCCCCGTGCTCTATTCGCGACAGCCTGCTCTGCGTGATTTGGAGCCGGCCTGCCAGCTGGACCTGAGTCAAGTCGGAAGCTCCGCGCAATTCGCGTAGTCGGAATGCAAAGACCTCCTTGAGGATGCGTGTCTTATGGACCGCAACGACAGCCCTGTCAACAGGACGCTTCTGCAGCATCTCTTCAGTGTTCCTTGCCATCACGGAGCTCCTCCGATCAACGGAGTTCCTTCGGTCAACGGGGCCTCCGCCGGAGCCGGACTCGAGACGGCGCACGCCGCGCTGGCCCGCGGACACAGGGTGAGCACCCTGTCCCATTCGGTCCATGCGCTGCCGGCCGGTGAGAACCTGCCCATCGTCTGCTCCAAGCGGCCGACATCTCGGCGGCGCGCCGGCGCTCCGGAGGCGAGAAGCGTGAGAGGGCCGACGCTGACCTGGGCCAAGATGCACGAGGCCGTCGCCGCGGCCCTCGGCGGCAGGTAGCCTTTGCTGGCGATGTTCTGACTCCTGTAGGATCCTTCCAACGGGCGCTGGTGTCGCCCACCAGCACTGGGGGAAACATGCTTGGAAATGCCTTGAAGACCGCTGTCATCTCGGCACTTGCCGCCCTGTCCCTGGGACTGGCCCCGGCGGCCCAGGCAGCGGACGCCACGGACACCGAAGGGCCCCGGCTCATCTCGGTCGGGCACACAGGGGCAACGACCAGCGCGCAGTTTGGTGACACCGTCCACTTGGCCGTGCGGGCCGAGGACCCCAGCGGCATCGCTTCCGTCCGCGGGTACAGCGAGACCCCGGGCGGCTGGCAGCGGATGACCTGCGAGCCCGAGCTCCACGGCTCCAACTGGGAAGACCCCGACGTGTGGGTGCTGCGCGGCTGCGGCTGGGGCACCGACGTGCCGCCCTCGACCGTGTCCATCGCCAGGCTGGTGCTGATGGACGGGATCGGGAACACCACCGAGGTCACCGACCGCGCCATCCTGGATCCGCTGTCCTACAACATCGAGAACGCCGACTTCGACGGGGAGGCACCGGTCCTGGAATCGGTGACCGTGGAACCGCGCGTTGCCGTGCCCGGCCAGGACGTGAAGGTCACCCTGCGGATCCGCGAGTCCTCCGCACGGCTGTCTGCGGGCTACTCCCTGGAAGACCACCTGCCCACGGGCCAGACCACCTACGTCAGGCCGGAGCGCTACGGGGTCCCGGAGAACGAGGGCGGGGTGTTCACCATCGTGGACACCTTCCGCACAGACGCCCACACCCCCTATGGCCACTACCGGCTCGGCACCCTGTACCTGTGGGACTACCGCGGCAACGCCGCCGAGCTCGACACCGGCGCGGCGATCCAGGTCGATGACCCCGCCCACCCGGTGGGGACCACCAGCGTCGGAGGGACCGCAGTGGTCAACGGCACGCTCACCGCACAGGCCCCTGGATCACCACCGGCATGAAGGCCGTCTACGGCTGGCGCACCGGCTGGGACTTCGCCCCGGGCGGGACCACCCGGCCCGTGAAGGCCGAGGACGCCGGCGAGGCCATCGGCCTGCAGGTCACGGCCACCTGGCCCGACGGCACCGTGCGGATCCGCACGGCAGAGAGCGCGCCCATCGCCCTGGCGCCGCTGGGGATCGGGCCTGTCGCAGTGAAGGGGACCCCGGCCGTCGGCCGCACGCTCACCGCCAGCCACCAGATGATCGACCCCACCAAGCACCCCGCGACCACGCTGGCCTTCCACACCTACACCTGGTTCCGCGACGGCGTCCAGATCCCCAACCACTCGAGGCAGGACTACACGGCCACCGCAGCAGACATGGGCCACAAGCTCTCCGTCCAGGTCCGCTCCAACGCCCCCGGCCACACCCCCGCGGTGGCCACCTCCCCGGCAGTGGCCATCGCCCCCGGCACGCTGAAGGCCCCGACACCGACCTACAGCGGCGAGGCAGGCTTCGGCTACCTTCAAGGCGCCAGCGTGGGGGCTTGGACCTCCGGGACCACCCTGCGATACCAGTGGCTGCGCAACGGCAAGGCCATCGCCGGCGCCACTGCCAAGACGTACCGCTCGACGACGGCCGACAAGAACCAGGTGCTCCAGATCCGCGTCACCGGCACCAAAGCCGGCTACACCACCGCCGTGCGGACCTCGGGGGCCAAGCGGCCGGTGACCGGGCTGCTTGGCGCCACCGCACCGCGCGTGGAGGGCACCAACCGCGTCGGCGGCAAACTCACCAGCTACCTGCCCGTCACCTGGACTCCCGGGACCGCCATGAAATACCAGTGGCAGCGCAACGGGCGGAACATCACCGCGGCCACGCGCACCAGCTACGTCCCCGTCGCGGCCGATCGCGGCCAGCAGATCCGCCTGCGCGCCACCGGCACCAGGGCCGGGTACTCCCCGGCCGTACGGTACTCGGCGGCCAAGCGGCCCGGCTACGGGGTGCTGGCCAACACCCCGCCCCGCATCACCGGCACGGCACTGGTGGGCCGCAAAATGACCGCCGACCCCGGCAACTGGACCCCGGGCACCACGGTGCGCTACCAGTGGCTGCGCGAGGACAGCATCCGGATCACCGGCGCCACCTCCCGGACATACGTGTTGCGTCCGGCCGACCGGCTCAAGATCGTCTCCGTCCGCGTCACCGGCTCCAAGCCCGGCTACCGCAGCGTGGTCAATTATTCCAACGTGCGCCCGGTCAAGTAGACGGCCGCCCCGGACGGGGCACGCGTAACGCAAAGGCCCGGCCACCATGGTGGCCGGGCCTTTGCCGTCGTCGGGCCTGGGCGGCCGGAGACACCGAGTTGCGCGTCTTGGAGAGCCGCCCATGGAGCGACTGCCAGGGCTTTCTTAATCGGCAGCAACCGGTGGTGCTGCACTCGAGACCGCACTACCGCACCCACAATTCGGGACGGGAAATCATGAGGGGACCCCACAAGCCGACCATTCACTCCACCGGATAGTCTTCCGCGGCCCAGTTGTTGCGGTATCGGATTGGCTTACGGGCGTCCGATGGGGCATGTCCTTGCTTCACATTGAGGTTGGATGCCTGCCAGGGCCCAGGCTCTAGGCGCCGCGGCATCCTGGTGGGATGGGTTCGAACGGTACAAGGGCCCACTCGTGAACGAGCGGGCCCTTGTCTTCGGTGTGCCGATGGAGCAGGTCGGCCCCTACAGGAGAACCCAGGAGGTCTCCTGCAGGGACCTGTTCTTCTTACGGCTCAGGCCGTCAGCACGGGCGGGCTGGTTTTGGCGGGCATTGCGGGGGTCGGGAGTGCGGCTTCGCTGGCCCGGGCCACGTCGGCCGGGACAGCTCCGTGGTCCAGGGCGGTGCGGACGATGGCTTTCAGGGCTTGGCTGCGTTCGCTCAGCACCACTCGGGCTGCGGCCACGTCTTCGGCCGCAGCCCGGATCAGATTCAGTTCGTGCACGTATTTTCCTGTCGTTGGTTGGACGGTTTGTCTTCTGGGGGTGGCGGGGCGGCAGGTTTGTCCCGGGGGGCATGCTGGCCTGCCTGGGTCCCGCTCAGGTGGCTGGAATATTGTCCGGTGCCCCATTGACCCGGGGGTCGGGGGGGCGATGGAGGTGTCCAGGAAGAATAGCCTCGTGAGATGGACTGCGGCGCCGGCAGCGTGTCGCATTCCTTGGCGGTGCTGCGGCGCTTGGGGGATCCGGTGAAGCGCACGTAGCGCATGGGCCGCCGTTGCGGATCACTTCGTCCCAGGAAGCGCTGCCTCCACAGCTCGGGGACCAGCGGGGCGTATTCGGTTTTCTCGTCCATCAGGGTTCGCAGGGCGAGGCAGAACGGCATGATGGCCAGGCGGCTGCGCCGTGCGTCGTTAAGGACATGTAAGAGGAGTTCCTCGATGAGCTCTTCGGACCGGTAACGGCGCTTGAGCTGGGTGTAGTGCACCCACATTTCGTTCTCGCGCATGCCGTATTGCACGAATCCCGCCAAGTCGCCGGACTCGTAGAGTTCGTAGCGGCATTGTTCCCGGTTGTTCTCGATCACGCCCATGGTGTCGGCCTCCCGTGGGGGGCCGAGGGTGCATGGGCCGGGTGGCATTGGGGTTCGAGCGCAGTTGCTCGTTGTCGGGACAGTTGCGTGGAAGGTGGTTTCCGGTACGGGCGATTCATGGCGTGCTCCTCAAAGGGAAATACCGTGGCTCGCTGCTGAACCGTTGTATCTGGTGAAAAATCTGGGTTGTCTGCGATGTCTACGCTGTAGATATCTACTGTAGACCTTTGTTGTAGACGCTACATGTAGAGTATTAGGTATGGCAACCCGGCCAACCCCTGCAGAACCCCTGGCAGGGCCGCACACTACCCATGGAGTCCGATCACCGCATGCCCGAGAATCCGACCCGAGACGACGCCGTCTCGGAGCAAGAACAGGGTCCGAACCAGGTGCCTTCCGGGGCGCCGGCCCCCAAGCGGCGAGAGCGGCTGACGCGTGAGATAGTGCTTGCTGCGGCCCTGCGCCTGGTGGACGCCGAGGGCCTGGAAGCCCTGACCATGCGCCGACTGGGAAAGGTCCTTGATCGCGATGCGATGGCCCTCTACCGGTACGCACCCAACCGCGCCGCGTTGCTGGACGGCATCTCGGAAATGGTGCTCCAGGAACTGGTCATCGAACCCGTCGACGTCGACTGGCAGTCCCAGTTGCGCAAGGTCGCCCACGGGTTTCGGCATCTGGCGCTGGCCCACCCCCATGTGGTCCCGCTGTTGGTCACCCGGCCCCTATCTACCCCGCTGGGCCTGCGCCCACTGGGAACGCTGCGCCCGCTGGAGCAGATCCTGGCGCTGCTCATCAATGCCGGGTTCACGCCTGAAAGCGCCCTGCACATCTACCGGGCCTATTACGGATATATCTACGGCCACATCCTGAACGAACTCCAGGAACACATCGTCGACCCGGAGGAAAACGAGGCCATCCTGCGGCTGGGCCTGCACCGGCTTCCGCCCAAGGAGTTCCCCCAGCTGCGCAACCTTGCCTCCGTCCTGGCCGACTACGACGGTGCCGAGGAACTCGATCAAGGCATCACCATCCTCTTGGCCGGACTCGAGGAGCGACTCCGCCCCGGCACCGCTCCCGAACCAGGACGGCCCGCCGGAGGCCTTCCGACACTGGGGGAGCTCCGAAGCCCCTGACGGTTCCCCACGCGCGGGACCGCAAGTGTTCGCCTTGGCAGGCAACCTGCCCTAGCATCGGTGCATCGGTGCATCGGTGCAGGGCCAACCGCGACTCCTTTTACTACGGCAACATCGCCCCGCAAATGGATGACTTCAACCAGAGCAGCCAGGAAGGGATCTGGGGTCGGCTGGAAAACGCGCTCTACGAGGACGTCGATGTCCAGGACCTGCGGGCCAGCGTCTTTGCCGGCCCCGTCTTACGTCGCGATGACCGTGTGTACCGGGGCGTGGCCCTGCCCTCGGAATACTGGAAGCTGCTGGTGTTCCGGGAACAAGGGGTAGTGAAGGCCCGGGCCTTCCTGCTGACCCAGGACCTCGACTCTCTGCGGGCCGTGCTGGCCCTGGACCAGTTCCGGGTCTACCAGGTATCCATGGGCGAACTTCAAGCGCGGACGCAGCTTCAATTCCCCGAGGTGGTGCAAATATCCCCGTGCTCTATTCGCGACAGCCTGCTCTGCGTGATTTGGAGCCGGCCTGCCAGCTGGACCTGAGTGATTTGGAGCCGGCCTGCCAGCTGGACCTGAGTCAAGTCGGAAGCTTCGCGCAATTCGCGTAGGTTGGAATGCAAAGACCTCCTTGAGGATGCTTGTCTTATGGACTGCTAACGCCCTGTCGGCGTGGCTCCTGGCCGACGCGGGCTCCGCTTGGTCTGGTACGCCCAAATCGCGATCTCGACTCGGTTGCGGGCACCGAGCTTCGTCATCAGGCTGGCGACGTGAGTTTTCACGGTGCTCAGGGTGATGTACAGCTCGCTCGCGATCTCGTTGTTGCCCAGCCCGCGGGCAACGGCCGCCAGCACCTGCTCCTCCCGTTCGGTGAGCGGCTCGACCGGTTGGGCAGGGGCAGCCGCCGGCTCCGCATCCGCGAACGCCTCGAGCAATCGCACCGTCACATTGGGGGCGATCAGCGCATCACCGCTGGCGGCGGCACGCACCGCCTGCCCGAGCAGATCGGCACCGGCATCCTTCAGCAAGAAGCCCTTTGCCCCGGCCCGCAGGGCCGCATAGACGTACTCGTCGAGGTCGAATGTCGTGATGATGACAACCGCCATGGGATTCTCCACGCCCGGTCCGGCGATGGCACGGGTGGCCTCGATGCCGTCCTGTCGGGGCATCCGAATGTCGAACAGGCAGACATCCGGTTGAAGACGGCGAGCGAGAGCCACCGCCTCGATGCCATCGGACGCCTGCCCCACGACGTCAATGTCGGGCTGCGCATCGAGGATCATGCCGAGGCCGGTGCGCACCAACTCCTGGTCGTCGGCGATGAGCACGCGAATCGTCATGTGGTCCATCCAACACGAGGGAGCACTGCGGTCACAACCCAACCGCCGCCGGGCGCTCGGCCGGAGTGGCAGGTGCCCCCGAGCAGTGAGGTGCGTTCCATCATTCCGGTGATGCCGTAGCCCGGCGTCGCGGCCGGCGCCGCCTCACCGTCGTTGGTCACCGTCAGCCGCACTCCACCCTCATCCACCTCGAGGACCGTATCGATGATGGAGACACCCCGGGCATGGCGGCGCGCGTTCGTCACCGACTCCTGCGCCAGCCGGAAGATGGCGGCGGCCACGGTCGGTGGGATGCTTTGGGTGTCACCGGTTATGCGAACATCGACGCGCGGACCGGCAGCCCCGGAGCCAGCAAGTGGCTCAGTGGTGGCGAGCTGCTCAACGTCGGCGATGGTCCGGCCAGGAGCCAGTTCAGGCTCCAATTCAGGCGCGTCGCCCTGACGCAGAACGCGCACCATCGAGCGCATCTCGGCAAGGGTCTTGGACGCTTCCGCCTCGATCACGCGGAGCGCATCCGTTGCCGCTTCCGGCTTTAGGGCCGCAGTCGCCAGCCCGGCCTGGGCGCGGATGGCAATCGCGGAGACGTGGTGGGCGACCGTGTCGTGCAAATCCCGGGCGAGCATCTCTCGTTCCAGCAACTTGGCGCGGTCGATCTCCCGCATCCTCGCCCGTGCCCGGTAGCGCAGTGCAATTCCGAGGGTGACCACGATGACGGTCAACCCGACCTCTCCGAGGATGTCGGCGAAAGGCGCACCACCCAGGCCGGAAACCACGAGGTTGACGAGAAGGATGCCGGACCCCAGCAGCAGGTCTCGGCCTTTGCCCCATCGGAACAGTGCGTACGCCGGCACGATGACGTACACGCTCGTGTAGAGGATCGAGTTGCCCATCAGCAAGGTCGCTACTGCCACGGCGCCGTGCGCGATCGCGAGCATGGGCAGTGGCAGAGTCCGCCGCCACAACAGCGTGGGGGCCGATCCGATCACGACGATCGCCGCTAGCAGGGGTTGGGAAAGGTCGGTGCGGAGAGTAGCCTCCAGCAGTGCGACAAGCACAACCACCGATAACAGCGCCCAGTCCCGCCATACCCGCCGCGGGGGAGGGGGAACTGCGCCTGGCGCATTCCACGCGGAGCGCAAGAGACCGGTCACTCCTTCATGATACTGGCGCATCAGCGGGGGCCTGAGAATGCGAGGGCCATCTGAGCACGCCGGCGAATCACGAACTCGGCGACTCCGGCGTTGAGAACCCAGGCTGCGCCCATGAGTAGCGCGTCGGTCAGGCTGCTGACCGGCCCAACACCGAGGATCCAGAACGCGAACACGACGGCCTGGGTTCCAGCCGCGATGCCAAGCGCATAGGCGCGGGTCATCCAGGCGCCGTGAGCGTTGAAGTCCCGGCGCTTGAGCGCGATGATTCCAAGGAATATGCAAGCCGCCATGGCCGCACCAAAGGACAACCGGATGACCATAAGCAGCGCGCTGCCGCCATCCGGCGCTGCGTAGAAAGCTGTCATCCACAAACCGGACAGGGCAGCGAGCAGGCCGGCGGGAATCAGGATGCCGCCGGCGATGCGATGCCAGCCGCGCCGGCGGCGAAGCGACGGCACGAACTGGAACGCACCGAGCAGGCAATATACCGTGGCGCTGGCGATGTGGGTGATCACCGGAATCGGCGAGGCGAAGAATCGGGCATTGTCTGGGGTGATGACGCCGCCGCTGGTCAGCTCGGTGACCCGGAACATGCCGGCGATCACCGGTATGAGGCTGAGGAGAATCAGCCCGGCGGGTGCCAGCCACGGGGCTCTGTGGCGTCGGGGCGGCCAACCGGCTTGAGCGCGGCTGTCAGTGGTTTCAGTTGTCATGACTCGATACTCGCCCGTGAATCGGGGGAAGACATCGGCAGGTCGGCCGAGGACCAAGCCGTACTTTCGGTCGGTGCGATTCGGGCCTTTCCGCCGATGCGCGCTCTCACGTCGGCAGGGAAAGTTGAGTCAAGACAGCAACAACATCACCCCAAGGTTTTGCCACCGCACCCGCACCGTCGAAACCGCACCATTCGAAAGGTACAAGACAATGCCATCCTCCGCCTCGTCAACGCTTCCGGTTTCTCAGCCCCAAGCGGCAGTAGCGCTCCCGGATCGGACCACCGGGCCGGGGCAACTGCCCACCTTCCGCCTGAACATGATGCGCGGCGGCTATCTCTTCATGGCAGTGGGCCTGATGATCGTTAAATGGCCGCTGCTGCTCCAGGCGTCGTCGATGCCCGTGTTCGAAGGGGTGGTTGTCTGCATTCTGACTGCCATGTCTCTGCTGGCGTTCCTTGGCCTCCGCTATCCCCTCGGGATGCTGCCGATCCTGCTGTTCGAAACGATGTGGAAGGTTTTGTGGCTCGCAATCGTGGCGCTGCCCCACCTGATCGGCAACGACATGGATGCGGCAACGGCGACGATGCTCTTCAACGTTCTCTTCGTTGTGCCGATCCTTGCCGTGACCCCGTGGGGCTACGCCTGGAAGCGCTACGTAATGACACGCGGCGAACGATGGGCTCCAGGGGCGTGAGAAATGGAACAGCGGATGGGAAGTGAACGGCACTTTCCGACAATGAGGGAAGGTTATTCCAGGACGAAGGCGTCCTGCTCCTTGGGATGGCGCTATTGATCATGTCGGGGAGGCCAGAGTGGATTCCCCTCGATGCTGCCGGTTCCTTTGGAAAACTGGCTGTAGGTGCGAGGGGAGCCCCGCTCTTCTCCGACTGCCCAGTAATTACCGACGATTCCGATGTCCCGATCAAGGTTCGTCGATGGGTCGACGTCGCAGCGCCACTTCGGACACATCGACGCAAGTCGTCAGATGCGCCGAGGGCGTAAATGACCCCGTAATTAGCACTCGCCTTGACCGAGTGCTAATGGTTGCCTAGAGTCATTGGTGGCGCCTGTCGATCCCGGCAAGTGCTGAAAGCCTGAGGTAATTCACCAGCTGGCACCGCGACGACGGTTGGTACCACCCGAACGGCCCGTAAACCATTGGTAACTCACGCAAAGGAGAGACGATGTCCGTCTCCATTAAGCCTCTCGAGGACCGCATTGTCGTCCAGCCGCTCGAAGCAGAAACCACCACTGCTTCCGGTCTGGTCATCCCTGATTCCGCCAAGGAAAAGCCGCAGGAAGGCAAGGTCGTGGCAATCGGCCCCGGCCGCGTCGATGACAACGGCAACCGCGTCCCCGTTGACGTAGCCGAAGGCGACGTCGTGATCTACTCCAAGTACGGCGGAACCGAAGTCAAGGTCGGCGGCGACGAGTACCTGGTGCTCTCGGCCCGCGACGTCCTGGCCATCGTCGTAAAGTAGTTTTTCCTCGTAAAGCCCCGGCCCCTGGCCGGGGCTTTACGTAGCTTATAAGGAGCAAGACATGGCAAAGCAGCTAGCTTTTAACGAAGAGGCGCGACGCGCCCTCGAAGCGGGTATTGATAAGCTCGCAAACACCGTCAAGGTGACCCTCGGCCCGCGCGGCCGCAACGTGGTGCTGGCAAAGGCCTGGGGCGCACCGACGATCACCAACGATGGCGTGACCATCGCCCGTGAGATCGAGCTGGAAGACGCCTACGAGAACCTTGGCGCGCAGCTGGCCAAGGAAGTAGCCACCAAGACCAACGACGTTGCAGGCGACGGCACCACCACCGCCACCGTGCTCGCACAGGCCTTCGTCAAGGAGGGCCTGCGCAACGTTGCCGCGGGCGCCGCCCCGGGCGAAATCAAGCGCGGCATCGAAGTTGCCGTTGAGGCAGTTGCGCAGCGCCTGAAGGACAACGCCGTTCCGGTCGAGGGCAAGCAGGTCGCCAACGTCGCGGCCATCTCCGCGCAGAACGAGGAAATCGGCGAGCTCTTGGCCAAGGCCTTCGAGACCGTTGGCACCGATGGCGTCATCACCATCGAGGAATCCTCCACGACCGCCACCGAGCTGGTTGTCACCGAGGGCATGCAGTTCGACAAGGGCTACCTGTCCCCGCAGTTCGTCACCGACCCGGAGCGCCAGGAGGCCGTCCTGGAGGACGCGCTGATCCTGGTCAACTCAGGCAAGATCTCCACAGTTGCAGAGTTCCTGCCGCTGCTGGAAAAGGTGCTGGCTGCCGGCAAGCCGCTGTTCATCATCGCCGAGGACATCGAGGGCGAAGCCCTCTCCACCCTCGTCGTGAACAAGATCCGCGGCACCTTGAACGCCGTGGCCGTCAAGGCCCCCGGCTTCGGCGACCGCCGCAAGGCCATGCTGCAGGACATTGCGATCCTCACCGGCGCACAGGTTGTCTCCCCGGACCTGGGGCTGCAGCTGGACCAGGTCGGCCTCGAGGTGCTGGGTACGGCTCGCCGCATCACCATCACCAAGGACTCGACCACCATCGTCGACGGTGCAGGCACGGCCGAGGATGTCAATGACCGCGTCTCGCAGCTGAAGGCCGAACTGACCCGCACCGATTCCGAGTGGGACCGCGAGAAGCTCAACGAGCGCCTCGCCAAGCTCTCGGGCGGCATCGGCGTGATCAAGGTCGGCGCAGCCACCGAGGTCGAGCTGAAGGAACGCAAGGCACGCATCGAAGATGCAGTCTCCTCCACCCGCGCTGCCCTCGAAGAGGGAATCGTTGCAGGCGGCGGCACCGCATTGGTTGACGCCCTTGCAGTGCTGGACACCGACCCCAACGTGCTCGCCCTCACCGGCGACGCCGTTGCAGGTGTCGGCATTGCGCGCCGCGCACTGGTCCAGCCGCTGCGCTGGATTGCCCAGAACGCCGGCTTCGACGGCTACGTCGTCACCGCCAAGGTTTCCGAATCACCGGCCAACGAGGGCTTCAACGCCCTGACCGGCGTGTACGAGAACCTGATCAACGCCGGCGTCATCGACCCGGTCAAGGTCACCCGTTCGGCGCTGCGCAACGCTGCATCGATCGCCGCCCTGGTGCTCACCACCGAAACCCTGGTCGCCGAAAAGCCGGCCGCGGATCCGGACTCGCACGCAGGACACAACCACTAACACGCAGCAAGCGTGGCAGTGCACCAGGCGCCGCCGGCAGCCAGGTTCCCGTTTCCCCCCTTGGGGGCACGGAAGCCCGGAGGCCGGCGGCGCCTGGCGTTGTGCGCTGGATCGGTCGACACCGACGTGCCCGGCTAGTTCGAGGCGAAAAGTTGCGCCGGTGCCGCCGCGTGCGGCTCGGCGATGAGGTACTCTTTCACGGCCTGGGCGGGAACCCGGTAGGACCGGCCGAAACGCACCGCCGGCAGATCCCCTCCGTGCACCAAGCGGTACACAGTCATCTTTGAGACGCGCATCGCCAAGGCGACCTCCGCGACAGTCAGGTAGTGGGCTTCCTCGAAACTTTTCAGGTCAACCATGTCATCCCCAATCAAAGTGTTGCTTATCCCCGGACGAAACTGCTGATACGTCGCATACCTTCAACCATTGGTGCAACGTTGACCTCATCGTAGACTCAAGTTCCCCAGGGCACCAGAGAGGTGGAAGGTCCGGAGGTTGCCATTCGGCAACGTTTTGGTCTTCCCGGAGGTATCGACGTGGCAACAGGGCGTGCCATGCATTCGTCGTTGGGTCGGGTGATCGCTTCGACCGTATTCGTCTTCAGTTGGGGTGTCCGGTTATAGCATCGTTCAAAAGATGCACCCAGGCCGGTACTCATTCGACTCCGGCCTCTTCTGCCCAGCGGCAACAATCCGGCGAGGCAAGGAACCGAAGCTTTTCGTAGGGTATGTCCGCGAAGGTTGTTTCACGGTTGACCTGAGGCTCGAAGCTAGCGCAATCCCTGCGATGGCCCTGAACGGAGCCTGAGTGGAAGGCCGCCCGGCCCGGATTTCGGGGTGTAACCGCACCCGTGAAATTCGGACCGGTACGCACCCTGGTACGGCACACGCGGGGATACTGCTACCCCCCCCACACAGGTCCTCGCGTGTGCTTCCCGGGAATGCCATCGAGTTCGGTGGTGGCAGGTGTTCTTCCTTGCACCTGAGGCTGGGTCGGACACACGGGAGTGCGGGCGCAATCGGGAAAAGAATCCGTGATTGCGCCCGCACTTTGCATTGGGAGGGTGGCATTTTTGAGCAATACCCCGCGAATCCACAGGCGCTCGAGGCTACCTCGATCCAGCGGGGTCGGCCGATCCCAGGCCCGTCACGGTGTTCCCTAGTTCCTCGCCCCCAGCCCCTCGCGGCTCCCTGGCACGAGTATGTGGCCCGACATTCCGGGGCCGGACGCACGCACGCCAGTTTTCCCTCCGCGCCGGCATCGCCGGGACGTGTAAGGCCGTTCCGGGCCTTGCCCGGGCACAAGAAATGGCCGCCTGCCCACCAACTTGCGGTGGGCAGGCGGCCAACTTCATGTCAGGACGCGCCGGTCGTGAATGACCAGGTTGTCGAGACCAGCGGGTTGAGTGCCGCATCGCGGATCGCGGTTGTTCCGCCGGTCACCCGGACGGTGTAGCGGGTGTTGGCCGCCAGGCTGGCAGCCGGGTTCAGGATCCACTGGTTGGTGGTTCCGTTGCGCGTCACCGTTGCCGACACCACTGCACCGGTGGTGGCGTTGCGGAGGTTCAGCGTCGGGGTACCGACGCCCAGCACGGATTCAGTGAAGGTGACGGTGATGTTGTTGGCCCGGCGGATGGCCGTGGCGTTGACGGCCGGGACCCTGGCCGACACCGCGGGTGCGGGGCCGGTGGTGAAGGTCCAGCTGTGCGTGGCAAGCGGGGTGCCCTGTGCGTCGCGGATGGCCGTGCTGCCGCCGGTGAGGACCGCGGTGTATCTGGTGTCGGCGGCCAGGTTTGCCGTCGGGTTCAACGTGGCTACCCGTGTGGTCGCGTTGTAGGTGACGGCGGAGGCGATGGCCGCTTGCGTCGCCGTGTTCTTCAGGGTGAAGGTTGTCGCTCCCACCCCGGCCACGGGTTCGCTGAACGTGGTGGAGACGTTGCCGGCGACTGCCACGGACTTGGCCCCGGATGCCGGCGTGCGCACTGTCACCGCTGGGGCGGCGGTCGTGGTGAACGTCCAGCTGGCGGTCGGCAGTGGGAGGTTCGCCAGGTCGCGAACCGCCGTGGTGCCTCCGGTGATCCGTGCGGTGTAGACGGTGTTGGCGGCGAGGTTCGCCGTCGGATTCAGCGTGGCCCTGCGCGTCGCCTGGTCATAGGTGACGGCCGCGGGGATGGTGGTCCCCGCTGGGTTCTTCAGGGTGAACGTCGTGGGGGAAACTCCCTGGACGAACTCGCTGAAGACTGCGGAGACATTGGAGGCCGTGCTCACGTTCGTTGTATTGGTTCCCGGAGCGCGGCTGGAAATGGCGGGCGCCACGGTGTCCGCGGTTCCAATCCGGACCGTGCGGGTCGCTACGGCACCGGTGTTGCCGGCGGCATCGGTGGCGCGCACCTCATACACGTAGGTCCCGTTGAGCTGGGCGTCGTAGGTCTTCGCCGCCGGGCAACCTGCTTCCCAGTCGGGATTGCTCGGCAGCAACCGGCATTCGAGGGTCGACCGCGCCTCGTTGGCCGCCGTGTTCAGGGTCGGGGTGGTGTCCGCGGTGGGCGTCGAGGGGAACGGCGCGACGACGGAGGAGACCGGTGCCACGGTGTCCACCGTCGCGGTGAGTGTAGGTGAGGTCAGGTACGGCGGCGCTGCGGGGTCGGTGGCAACCAGAGGGTTGGCGATCCGGGCCTGGAATTTATGCACGCCGTTGGCCAGCGCCGTCGGCACGCGCAACGAGTAGTTGCCGCCGGTGGCGACACCGCTCACGGCCGGGACCGTGGCACCGTCAACGAGGAGTTCCACGGTGGATCCGGCGGTGGCGGTTCCCGTGAGGGTGGGAAGGTTGGTGCGGGTGATGTTGTCAGTGGTTGATCTGCCCGTGTCGCTGGCCGCTGCCAGGTCGGGGGTGCTCGGCGCCCCGTCGTCTCCCTGGTAGAGCAGGCCCTGGACGGTAAAGGTGCTCACCGTCAACGTGTCGATGCCAGGCCCGCCGGCGTTGGGGCCGGTGACGGTCACGAAATTATTGCCCGAGGGCGCCCCGGTGACCGCGCGGGCGGTGTTGATGTCGCCCAGGGTTCCGGGTGCCGCACCGACCTGACGTAGGAAAGTCGCGGTGCTGCCCGTGGTGTAGTCGCCCAGGAATGCCGCGCCCACCTGGCCCCAATTGCACGGGGAGGCAAGGGACGGGGCGCAGGCGCCCGAATCCAGGGTGACCTTGATGCGCCCTCCGACCTTGGGGTCGGCTTCGGCGGTGAAGGTGTTCACCCCGTAGGGGTGCGTCACGGTGTATTGCTGGCCCGCGACGATGTTCTCGATGATGAAGCGCAGCCGGCCAAAGCCCATCTGGTCCCCGTCCTGGACGATCTCGTTGGCATGCGCTGCCTCCAGGGCGGCCTCGTAGAGGCGCAGGTTCCCGCCGCTGGCTTCCGCGGCGAACCAGAATGCCTCATCGGGGAAATTGTCCGGGTAGGACGCTGGAAGATCGGGATTCGGTGGTTCCATCAGGCAGCCGGTGCCGGCCGTGTAGCACAGCTGGAGTTTCGCGGTGCCGTCCGAGAACCAGGTCGGGAAGCCATTTTGTGGATCGACCGGCCCATTGCCTGCGGTGTTGGCGGATGCTGCGGTTCCTGCCAACGGAACCAGTGCCGCGGCGAGCAGTGCCGCGGACGCCGCACCTGCCAACACCGAGGGCCGGGTTCTTTTGAGGTCGCGCTTTCCCGTCCTTATGGTGCGGGTCTTCTGAAACATGATGACTCCTACTGCAGGGTGTGCCCCCCACTGGGCCGGAGCGACACCCCCGCCGCCCCATGAGCCCCATTTGTAGTCGCCCCAGGTTGTAAAAAACCTAGGGCCCGGAATCGTGCGCGCTCGGTCTGCGGCGAACGGCGTAGGGCCCGGAGGTTGCCACAGGGCGCAAGCTTTTCGCAGGGTATGTCCGCGAGCGTTGTTCCACGGTTGACCTATGGTTCGAAGCCAACGCAGGATCTGCGTTGGCGCTGATCGGGGCCTGCATGGAAGGCCGCCTGATCCGGATCTCGGGGGTGCAGCCGCGCCCGTGCAATCCGGTTCGGAACTCGCTATGGAGTGGTGCACGCGGGGATACTGCTTCCCCAGGCAAGTCCTCGCGTGTGCCTCCCGAAGAATGCCATCGGGTTTCCACGTCGGCGACTTCGTCCTTGGTCGGCAACTTTGGTAGGAATTGGGCTGCAGGCGCGCGAAAGCGCCCGCTCGGCCTGCGGCAGCCGAGTGACTTGGATGGCTGGGTACCGGTTGGCGTGGAGACACACCATGTGGCCAGTCAGGGAACCTCGCGTAACGAATCGATAACGAGGTTTGGTAACGTTGGATGCCCATGCCCAACGTTCCGGGCAGGGGACGCTGTCGATTTTCCAGGATGTATTGATGTCGCTTTCCTTACCTGCGCAACGCGTGGCAGGGCGGAGTCCACGTGCCGCGAACACCGCATCCGCTTTCAGGCCTGAGCTCCAGGGCCTGCGGGCGCTGGCCGTGGTGCTGGTCATGGTCTACCACGTGTGGTTTGGCCGGGTTTCCGGCGGTGTGGATGTGTTCCTTCTCCTCTCCGCGTTCTTCCTCACCGGTGCCTTCATCCGCAAGGTCGAGGGCGGGCGTCCGCTGGCACTGCTGACCTATTGGCTCAATGTCTTCCGCCGGCTGTTGCCGGCAGCGGTCCTGGTCCTGCTGGCGACCATCGCGGCCAGCGTCGCCTTGCTGCCCAAGGCGCGCTGGAACTCCATCATGGAGCAGATCACCGCCAGCCTCTTCTACGCCCAAAACTGGCAGCTGGCCCGCGACTCGGTTGACTACTACGCTGCCGAACACGCCACCGCCAGCCCGCTGCAGCACTTCTGGTCGCTGTCCATCCAGGGGCAGATCTTCATCCTCTGGCCGCTGTTGCTGGCCGCGGGCCTGATCCTGTGGAAGAGGCTCGGCACCAGGATTCCCTCGTTGAGCTACCGGATGACCATGGGCGCGCTCTTTGGCACCGTCTTCCTGCTTTCCCTGGCCTACTCGGTGCACACCACTTCCACGGCGCAATCGTGGGCCTACTTCGACACGGGTGCACGGCTCTGGGAATTCGCGCTGGGTTCGCTGGTGGCCATCTTCCTGCCGATGCTCCAAAGGCTCCCCGCCGCCCTGACCGTGCCCCTGGGTTGGCTGGGCCTGGCGGCGATCCTCAGCTGCGGCATGCTGCTGCAGGTCCAGCAACAGTTCCCCGGTTACCTGGCGCTATGGCCCACGCTCGCCGCCGCGCTGGTCATCATGGCCCCGAACCACCGGTTGGGCGTGCAGCGGGTGCTCGCGGCGCCGGTCCTCGGCTGGCTCGGGAACGTCTCCTACGCGCTCTACCTGTGGCACTGGCCGGTCATGGTCTTCTTCCTGGTCGAATCCGGAAGCGCGGAGATCTCCCTCGGCGCCGGGCTGGGCATCATGCTGGTTTCCCTTTTGCTGGCCTGGGCCACCACGCGCATCGTCGAGTCGCCCCTGCGCTCCTGGCAGTGGCTCTCGGCCAAGCGCCGGCGCGTGGGGCTGGGCATCGCGGTACTGCTCTCGCTGGTGCTTGCCCCGCTGGGCGGCTGGGAACACCGCGTCTCCGCCGAAGAGCTGCGGGCGGCCTCCCAGGCACCGGTCGAGAATCCCGGCGCGGCCATCCTGGATCCCGGCTTCGGGCACGAACCAAGTTCCGAGGCCGTGATGGTCCCGTTGACCACCAAGCTGGATGAGGAATGGTCGAACTTCGGTGCCGAGTGCACCGGGGCGTGGGCACCCGAATCGCCGGCCATCGAGTACTGCCAGCAAGGCGGAAACCCGAAGGCGGAAAAGACCATTGTGCTGCTGGGGGATTCGCACGCGCAGCACTGGAGCGGCGCGGTGGATGCGATGGCGCAGAAGCTGGGGTGGCGCTGGGTTCTGCTGACCAAGCCGTCGTGCCGCTTTGGCGGGCCCTCGGAAACCCGCGGAGAGGAATGCGGGGAGTTCAACGCGGCCGCCGGTGACTACGCACTGGAGCACGACCCCGACGCCGTGATCACCCTCGGCTCCTTTACCGCGCTTGGCCCCGACCGTCACGGCCACAGCGCCGGGGAGCTGGAACGGGTGGTGCCGGACTACGAGGCCGGCATCCGACCGCTGCTCGAGGCCGGCATCCCGGTCGTGGCGCTGCGCGATACCCCGCGCTTCACCACTCCCGTGCCCGATTGCGTGGACAGGTTCGGGGCATGGGCGCAGCAGTGCAGCGCACCGGTTTCCGAACTCATGGCCGAGACCTCCCCGCTGGAGGAGCTGGCGGCCTCGGGCACCTTGGGGGAGGGGTTCTCCACCATGGACATGACCGACCAACTCTGCCCCGACGGGATCTGCCGCCCGGTCATCGGCAACGTCCTGGTCTACATGGACCAGTCGCACCTGACCAGTACCTTTGCCAGGACCACCGCCGTGGAATTCGAGAAGCGCTTCCTCGCTGCGCTCACCGATTCGCCCTGACCCCGCGGTTCCCGGGCACCGGCCGGGGGTGTCGCCGGGGCCTGCTCCAAGGCGTAACCAAAGTGCGGCGCAAGCGTGATGCAGCGGCACTTTCCGGGCGTGCCCGCGCGGCGTAGCGTTGCCTCCAAGCGGCCCCGCGATCCGGCCCGGCCGTGACCGCTCGCGCACCATCGGAGTCACCGCCATGAAAACGGAAATGGCACCCCTGTCCCTGTCATTGGCCAATCCCGTGAGCCGCAGGGCGGTGCTTTCGGCGGCCGTGGCGGGCCTGGCCGGCGCCGCTCTTGGCCCCGGGCTGCTTGCCGCCCCCGCCGCCGCGGCGGTCATCCGCAACCACGTCTACACCGTCTCCTCCCGCAACACCGCCACCTCCGCGACCTACCCGCGCACCGAGTTCCGTGCCCTGTGGACCGCGAGCGTCGTGAACATCGACTGGCCCTCAAAATCCGGGCTGACCGTGGCCGCCCAGCAATCGGAATTGCGCTCGATCCTGAACCTGGCCGTGTCTCGGAACCTCAACGCCGTGTTCCTGCAGGTCCGCCCCGCCGCCGACCGGATGTGGAAGTCCACCCTCGGGGAGCCGTGGTCCAGGTACCTCACCGGCACCCAGGGCAAGGACCCGGGCTACGACCCGTTGGCCTACGCGATCTCGGAGGCGCACAAACGCGGGATTGCCCTGCACGCCTGGATCAACCCCTTCCGCGTGGGGATGGACACCTCGCTGAACTCCCTGGTGGCCAGCCACCCGGCGCGGTTGAACCCTTCCTGGTCCTTCGCCTACGGGCCCCGGCGATACTACAATCCCGGCATCCCGGCGGTGCGCAACTACATCCGCAGCGTGGTCATCGACCTGGTCAAGCGCTACGACGTGGACGGCGTCCACTTCGACGACTACTTCTACCCCTACCCGGTCTCCGGCCAATCGATTCCCGACTCCTCGACCTACGCCAGCTACAAGGGCTCGTTCACCTCGATTTCCTCTTGGCGGCGCAACAACATCAACGTGTTCGTCCGCGACACCCACAACGCCATCCGGGCAGCCAAGCCCCGGGTCGTGTTCGGCATCAGCCCCTTTGGCATCTGGGCCAACAGGACCTCCAGCACCCTGGGCTCGGCCACCAGCGGGCTGGAAAGCTTCTACGCCCTCTACGCCGACACCCGGCGCTGGGTCAAGGACGGCTGGGTCGACTACATCGCCCCGCAGCTGTACTGGTACCAGGGCTACACCGTGGCCAACTACAACGTGCTGGTCGACTGGTGGGCCAAGCAGGTTGCCGGGACCAACGTCAAGCTGTACACCGGGGAGGCCGCCTACAAGGTCGGCGACCCGGCCACTGCCGCCTGGCGGGATCCCAACGAGTTGCGCGACCACCTCACCAAGTGCCGCCAGGTGCCCGCGGTGCGCGGACACGCCTATTACAACACCACCGCCTTCAGGGCGAACAAGCTCAACGCCATCGGCATCCTCAAGGCCCGCCACTACGCGCGGCCCTCACTGCCGGTCCCGTACCCGCAGCTGAACGCCACCCGCCCCTACACCCCGACCATTTCCAAGGCCGTGCGCGAGGGGACCGGCGTGCGGTTGAGCTGGACTTCCAGTTCCAGCGGCGAGCCGCTGAAGCTCATCGCCATCTGGCGCTGGGAATCCACCGGCACCGTCGTTCCCTATATCCAGTCCACCGGCACCTACCTGCGCGCGGTGCGCCGCCGCACCACCGCCGCCCAGTCCTGGCTGGACACCGGCGTGGTGCTCGGACACAGCTACTGGTACATGATCCAGTCGATCAGCCAGACCGGGATCGACTCCTCGCGCGCCACCGCGATCTTCATCAGGGCGTGACGGGTCGCCTTCCTGCCTCCCGGTCCGACCGGCGATGCCGGGCGGCCTGCCCGCACGGGAGCCCGGGCCCGGCGGGCACGATGGCCGGTGCCAGCAAGGCAAACCGGGACGGGGCAGGGTGTCGTGCGCAGCGGTCCGGGGGAGTTGCGTTCACCACACCTACCATGCGGGAATGTCCCTTGGGGGTGAAGCGTTCTAGGATGTAATCAATCCCCGCACCGGCGTGAAAGGTCCCCCGTGACTGAGTTCAATCCATTTGCCTTTGAAGGCCTCACCTACGATGACGTCTTGCTGCTTCCTGGCCCGACGGATGTGATCCCCTCGGAGGCTGACACCACCACGCGCCTGACCAAGCGGATCAACATCAACATCCCGCTGCTTTCCGCTGCCATGGACACCGTGACCGAGGCACCGATGGCCATCGCGCTGGCCCGCCAGGGCGGCATCGGCATCATCCACCGCAACCTGTCGATCGATGACCAGGCCAACCAGGTGGACCAGGTCAAGCGCAGCGAATCGGGCATGATCACCAACCCCGTGACGGTGAACCCGGGCGCGACGCTGGCCGAGTGGGACGACCTGTGCGCGCACTACCGCGTCTCGGGCCTGCCGGTGGTGGACGAGAACCGCAAGCTGCTGGGCATCATCACCAACCGCGACACCCGCTTTGTGCCGCGCGAAAACTACATGACCACCAAGGTCTATGAGGCCATGACGGCCATGCCGCTGATCACCGCCCGGGTCGGGGTGTCCCGCGAAGAGGTCATCGCGCTGCTGGGCAAGCACCGCATCGAGAAGCTTCCGCTGGTCGACAACGACGGCGTGCTGCAGGGATTGATCACCGTCAAGGACTTCGACAAGGCCGAGCAGTACCCGCAGGCCACCAAGGACGACGAGGGCCGCCTGCGCGTCGGCGCCGCCGTCGGCTTCTTCGGCGAGGGCTACGACCGTGCCATGAAGCTGGTCGAGGCCGGCGTCGACGTGCTGGTCGTGGACACCGCCAACGGACACACCCAGGGCGTGCTGGACATGATCGCCCGCCTGAAGAAGGACCCGGCAGCCGCACACGTGGACGTCATCGGCGGCCAGGCCGCTACCCGCGAGGGCGCCCAGGCACTGATCGACGCCGGCGCCGACGCCATCAAGGTCGGCGTGGGCCCGGGCTCCATCTGCACCACCCGCATCGTCGCAGGTGTCGGCGTCCCGCAGGTCACCGCCATCTACGAGGCCGCCAAGGCCGCCATCCCGGCGGGCGTCCCGGTCATCGCCGACGGCGGCCTGCAGCACTCCGGCGACATCGGCAAGGCACTGGTTGCCGGCGCCGACTCGGTCATGCTGGGCTCCCTGCTGGCCGGCACCGCCGAGTCCCCGGGCGACCTGGTGTTCATGAACGGCAAGCAGTTCAAGGCCTACCGCGGCATGGGCTCACTCGGTGCCATGGAGACCCGCGGCAAGAACACCTCCTACTCCAAGGACCGCTACTTCCAGTCGGACGCGCCCTCCAACGAGAAGCTCATCCCCGAGGGCATCGAGGGACAGGTCCCGTACCGCGGCCCGCTCTCGGCGGTGGCCCACCAGCTGGTCGGCGGCCTGCGCCAGACCATGTTCTACGTCGGCGGACGCACGATCCCGGACCTGAAGGAACGCGGCAAGTTCGTGCGCATCACCGCTGCCGGGCTGAAGGAATCGCACCCGCACGACATCATGATGACCGTCGAGGCCCCGAACTACCGTTCGCGCTAAACATCTGATCCGAAGGCCCCGGCCGCTGTCTTCAGCATCGCAAGACAGTGCCGGGGCCTTCGTCGTGCTCCCGCACGGTCGCGCCAAGGGCGGGGGGGAAAACCACCATCCCGCGTTCCGCCCAAGTGTTACCAAAAAGTGGCGAAAAGACACTCCGGTGAATTGGCGCATGACTACATGACATGGGTACACTTGACTTCCGGTCCTGCCTCCCCCAAGTGCGGGACCGTTTCGGAAGGAACTGGTTACCCCCAAGTACCAGTTCTTTCCAAGGGAGATACGCCGCAGACCCCAAGCTGCAGGCACTCCGGGCAGGGTTTTGCTGACAAGTCAGCGGGACCCTGCCTTTCCTTTTTGGGGAGAGCCTTGGTGTGCTGCCGGAATCACCGGCCGACCGGCGGTTTCCCGGCCATCTCGTCATCGGGATGGGTTCCCTGTCCATGGTCGGTGGCCGGCGGGGAATCGGGTCGCGGTTCCGCATGCCGTGCGTGCAGGAAGGCAAGGATGAAGATGCCCAGGGCGGCACCGACGGTGTTGGCCACGATGTCCAGGAGCGAGGCGAAGCGGTTTGGCAGCAGCAGTGCCTGGCCGAGTTCGATGAGGCACGACGCGGCGAAGCCCGCGGCCAGCGGGTGCCACCATTTCCTGGTCCATGCCGCGGCGATGTAGCCGAACGGAATGAAAAGCAGGATGTTGGCTCCGAATTCGAACTTGTTGTACCCGATGAAGGAGGGCATGCCATGTGCGTGCAGCCACCCGATGACACTTCTCAGGCTTCCGCTGACCGGACGGTCCACCGGGGTCGGCCAAAAGGCGATCATCGCCAAGGCCAACAGATATGCAGCGGCGAGGAACACAGTGAAACGGAAATGCGGCTTGGTCATGTGGCTCAGTCGGATGGGGTGTCTGCGGGCGTGAGGGCGTGCGTACGAATTGCGGGAAGGCATCCCGGAAAGTCTACGGCAGGGCCGCGCGCCGGGGATTTTGCGGGGGACCGGCAAGCTGGCGTCGTGAGAAGGTCCCGGCACCCGGGATCGGGCGAGGGCGGATCAGCAGCGCCGGAGCAATGTCTTCTCGAACTCGGCAGCATCCATCGGGCGGGCGTAGAGGAACCCCTGGACAGTGGTGAAACCCATGGCCTTGAGCTTCTTGGATTGCTCGACGGTTTCCACGCCCTCCACGATGCACTTGAGCTCACACGCGGTGATCAGATCCGAAATGGCGCGCAGCAGGGCCTCCTGCTTTGGATCCAAGGCAACGTCATCGATGAATGACTTGTCGATCTTGGCCCCCGTGACGGGCAATTGCCGCAAGTAGCTGATGGAGGAATACCCCGTACCAAAGTCGTCGATGAAGACCTCCACACCCATTTTTTGCAGTGCCAATAGCGTGTATCGGTGAAGGTTGTCTCCTGACATCAATCGGTTCTCGGTGATTTCCAGGGCCAGGACACTGGACGGCAAGCCGTGTTTACGCAGTGCATTTCGCACCACGTCAGCGAAGCGCAGATCATGCAATTCTCGTGAGGTGACGTTCAGATGGACCCTGAATCCGCCGTCGACAAGGTTGGAGGCACGCCATTTCTTGACGTCCTCCAAGGCTTTCTCGAGCATGTATTCGGTCAGTGCCCCGACCATGCCCGACGCCTCGGCGGTTGGCAGAAACTCGTCGGGACGCACCAATCCGTATCCGGCTCTTTGCCACCTGACCAATGCCTCGGCACCCACGATGCGTTCATCGTCCAGCGAGATCACCGCCTGGTAGGCCGGGAAGAACTGCTCGGTCCCCAGTGCCTGCCTCAGGTCGGCAAGCATCTCGGCCTTTTCGCGCCGTTCAAAGAGCATGAAGGGTTCGAACTCGACGACCTTCTCGCTTCCAGAGCGCTTCGCCACATACATCGCGGTATCGGCTTCCAGCACCAACCCGTCTCCGGTGTGGGCGGACGTAGCCCTCACGATGCCCAAGCTGGCTCCGGGACTCAAATGGATGTCGTCAATGACCATGTCCTCGTTCATGGCCGCAACGATGCGCCGTCCCACGCTCGTGGCGCTGTGTTCGGGCATGCGCACCAGGATGGCGAATTCGTCGCCGCCGAGACGGGCCACCACGTCTTCGGTGCGCACGCAATTGCGAAGCCGCTCGGCCAGCTGGCGCAGGACCTTGTCGCCTACCGCATGTCCGTGGGTGTCGTTAATGCTCTTGAAGGCATCCAGATCCAGAAGCATGAGAAACGGAGCAGAATCATTGTCTTCGAGGTCCTCAAGCATCTCTTCGATTTCGCCCATCAAGGCAGAACGATTGGCCAGGTTCGTCAAGGGGTCGGTGTAGGCCAGCTCCTCCATGCGGTCGCGCGCCGCCTCGAGCAACCGGGTGCGTTCAGACACCCGGCGATCGAGTGTGGAATACGTCGATTGCAACTCGGAAGCCATGGCATTGATCCCCATGATGATGGCATCGATTTCATCGCGCCTGCTACTGGGGTGGATCGACGTCTCAAAGTCCATATCGGCGATCCTGAGGATGGCATCGACAATTTGCGGAATGCGAGGTTCATCCGAGCCGGGGACCCACGGATCAGTCATGTTCCAGCAGGAAAGTCAGGGCATCTTGTCGGCTCTCGACGTAGCTCAGCTGTCGCAGTGGATCGATTTTGCGCATGAAGAACCGGGCCAGGACACGATCGGCCGGTCCCGAACCCAGCAACGCGATTCGAATGCCCTTGCACGTGGAATTGACGATGTCCGCGACATCGGCATCCACGGAATCCAGGCCACCAATGTCAACCAGAAGGTACCTGACACGTCGTTCCAGTTCGGCGTCGACTAGAGCCAGAAGACCCACCACCACCGGGATCTTGAGCTCGGTGCGGGGCCTGAAAGTGACCTCGAGCAGCTCGTTGCCACGAAAGGTGAGCAGGGCGTGCTCGCAGTCCATGGTTGATATCGGAAGGAAGTCCGTGGACTGTGCGGCAGCGGCGACGCCGGCTGGCCGGTCCGGTGCTTCGAAATCCATCTCGACGACGGGAATGTTGCCCATGGCTACTTGACCCCGATCCTCTTGCGTCGATCGTTGCTTCCCCTCATGTCTCGATCGAGTCGTCGGTCACCCTGGTAGAGCAAGGTTGACCAATCGGTGTTTTCCGGTGTGGCCACGGGATAGGAGACTGTAGCGACCTTGGCCTTCTTGGGCGGGACATATATCCATTGGACGACACCAAGGACCATGTCCACGATCGAGTTCTTGAAACCGATGTAGGCGTGGATGGCATAGAGCGCCAACACGGCGTTCAACGCGGCAAAGGCCACATTGCCCCAGTTGCGTTCCTGGAAATCCCGCCACATGGTAAAGAGTGAGAAGATCACGATGAGGTATGGGATGGCCACGTAGAGCCCTGGGGAAGCTGTCCGGTTTCTGACTTTCGGGGTTCTCGCGAACGGAATCTTTTCTCCGGTGAATGCCTGCTCCGTGGACTTGAGGACACCGGCCATGTTGACCGGCAAGAGGATCAAGTTGAATCCGTAGATTCGGAAAATGTCGCTGAAACGGTGTCCGCAGTCCCTCAAGTCACTTCCCATGGCGATGAAGTAGGGCAGCGCCGCAGCGAAGATCAGCGGGCTGAGCAGACGTCCGTCATAGGGGTAGACCAGGAGGAAAACCAAGCCGATGCTGGCCCAGGCGATAGACGCCATGTAGTTGACCCGCAGCAGCACTTCACGCAGGCGAATGCGCTCGTTCCGGCGCTGGCGTTCGCTGACCTGGCGCGCAAACTTCGGGAGGATCAACAGCCCGCCGTTGGCCCACCGGCGGCGTTGGACCACCAGCGAACCAAAATCCGGCGGCGTTGCGCTGTAGCTGAGACGTTCAGGGTAGTTGGACAAGGTCCAGCCATGGGTACCGAGGTCGATGCTTGACTCGGTGTCTTCGATGACGGTGCGGTCCTGGATATAGGTGTGTATCTCATATCCACCCACGGTGTGGGTTTGGCGGATGTCCAAAAGCGCCTGCTTGCGGATGACAGCATTGGCACCGACCCAAAAAGTGGCGTTGTAGTGTGTCTTGCCCTGATGCAGGATGTGCTGGACGTCGGTTGTGGCCCCTGCCAGGCGTTCGATGCGGGTGGGCGCCCCACGGAAGGACGAGTAGGGCGTTTGCGTCACGGCTACGCGCGAGTTTTCCTCGGACTCCAGGAAGTAGACCAAACGCAGGCAGTAGTCCCGCAGCAACAGCGAGTCGGCGTCGAGCGTGAGCAGGTACTCGGAATCCGGGATATCCAGGACTTCGCCATCTTGCGGGAATTCCATGGTCGGATCCAACGCACGCAGTACCTCGACGTCACCTCGCCGGTCAACGAACCATTTTTGGCCCATGAGCGAAAGGTAGGCATTGAGGTTCATGGCCTTGTTGATCGCCTGTGAGAGGTTGGCATACTTCTTACGCTCGAAGTACCGCATCTTCACGGAGAAGATCCGCTCCAGCCGCAAGTGAAGCTCTTCAAGGTGATCGCTGTTCGGCGAATCGTTCTGCGCAGCGGCAGCGTTCAGGGCGAGCAAAGTGAGCCGGAGTTCACGTGCCAGTCCCATGATGACCGAATCAACGAAGAACTCATCTACGTGGTCTTCAACCGTCTCATTGGAGGCCATGATTTCCAGCCAAGTGGAGGCTTCGTCGTAGGCGGTGATAGTAGTGGCAAGCATTTGTGCGTTGGAGGCACCGAGTTCCCTTTGCCGCAGGAACAATGAATGGGAGGCCTGGGCCGAAATACGGGCCGGCTCTATCGCTTCCTGGATGTCGCTGGCCAGAGCGCGGGTTTCCTGTAGCTTGTCCAGGACATCGGGGTCTGTGGGGTAGGGATTGTCGTCAACCAACAACACCACATTCAGGTTCGCGAACTCCTGCAGTGCCACTGACCACAAGGTCTTCCTGACAACAGAGGGTTCTTCGGCGTAGCTGGGAACCAGCGTCGTAATCGACTTGTCGTAGGAACGGAAGTGCTGGTCCAGTTCGCCACGGGGCACCCGCCGGTGCTGGTAAAAACGAAGCAGTGCGCCCTGCCTGGCAATGAGGTACATCAACGCCGAAAAAGTCAGGAAGGTGACGACCGCAAGGTACATGGCGGCTTCGAACCGAAACCGGAAACCCGCATCCGGGTTATCCGCCAGCTGCCTTGCGATCGTGCTGATGACGTAGCCGATCCACGCCAGGATTGTCGTGACAATGCCGATGCGTCCCCACGCCATTTTGCGTCGCGAAGGGATCGGATGAACGATGGACAGCGGTTCGGATCGCTTTTCGGCGCCCCATTGGCGTTTACGCAGCTCCGGGACTGTGCTGCGTCCGTGATGGTCGGTGTTTTTCAAGACTGTTTGCCCCCCAGCAAATTGGCATCGGCGCCAGGCGGTCCAAGGATCCCCAGGCTTTCCGGACCTGAGCATAACCCACGAAATGTATGTGATTTGGATTACCTTGCCGCCGAGTTTGCACAAGGTTTCCACAAGATTCGCGCAGGTCGGTCTTTCTTCCAAAACTTTGGGGTTAGCTGTACCAGGATGTCTTGCAAATCGACGACATCCACCCCGCTGTTCTGGCCATGGGAAGCGGGCTGACGTTTATTGGGGAATTGAGATTGTTGTGTCTACTCTGACCGCCGGCAGGCGCCTTTCATGGGTTCGTGTCCTTGTTGTAGCAGTACTCATCGCGGGAGTGGTGGGAGCGGGAACGTACCTTTGGAACAGCTCGCGCGATGCCGCCCGCGCTGCAGGGTCGGGACATTGGTTTGGCTCCTACGTGGATGCAACCTCGACCCCGTTCTATCCCATTGCCGAGAATGTGGGTGAAGGGGAACGCGTCGTCTTGGGGTTCGCCGTGGCAGATCCCAAGAATCCCTGTTCAAACTCCTGGGGTGGCTATTACTCCATGGATGGCGCGAATGAGATGTTTGATCTGGATCGCAAGGTAGCCCGCGTTCGGGATCAGGGCGGGGAGATCGTCATTTCCACGGGTGGTCTGAACAACGACGAACTGGCAACAGCTTGCACCGACGAGCAGAAAATCATTGCCGGTTACGAGGCTTTCCTGCAACGGTACGATTCCACCACGCTGGATTTGGATATTGAGGGAAACGACCTCGATGATTCCGTTGCCTCTAAGCGGCGTGCTTCGGCCGTCGCCGCCCTTCAGGAGCGGGCGAAGGACTCGGGCAAACCCCTGGAGGTGTGGGTTACCCTCCCGGTGGATACCCGAGGCATGACCGAAGCCGGGCAGGGTGAAGTCGGCAGGCTCCTTGAAGGCGGCGTCGACCTCGCGGGCGTGAACCTCATGACCATGAACTTTGGCCAAACGCGTGCCGCGGGCCAGAGCATGGCAGCAGCTTCGGAGCAGGGGGCACGTGCGGCGCACTCGCAACTCAAGGCGATCTACGGCGACCTGGGCCAGGTCCTGGGTGATCAGACACTGTGGGCCAAGATCGGGCTCACGCCCATGATCGGCCAGAACGACCTTATGGGGGAGGTCTTCACGCTTGATGATGCCGTGGCGCTGAAGGGCTTTGCTGCCGCCACCGGAATTGGGAGGATCTCGATGTGGTCGGCCAACAGGGACATCGACTGCGGCCCGAACTTCCCGGACCTGCAGCGCGTGTCGAACAACTGCAGTGGAACCAACCAGGCCAAGGGGGCCTTCGCCGGTGTCTTCTCGGCGGACATGACGAAGGTGGCCACGGCACAGCAAGGCTCCGCTCCGATGGCTGCCCCCATGGAGACAGCCATTGTCGATGACCCCGCCAAGAGCCCCTACCCCGTATGGAACAAGGATGCCGCCTACCCCAAGTCGGAGCGGGTCGTGTGGCGCGGCAACGTCTACGAAGCGAAATGGTGGAGCGAAGGAGCAGCGCCGGATTTGCCGGTGTCCGACGAAGGTGCAGCGACGTGGATGTTGATTGGCCCGGTGCTGCCGGGGGACAAGCCCGAAGTACCGGTCGTCGTCCCGGCCGGCACCTACCCGGCCTGGTCGGCTGAGAAGATCTACGAGAAGGGGGAACGGGTCCTGTTCGAGGGTCGCATCTTTGAGACCAGGTGGTGGAACCAGGCCCAAAGCCCGGACGCCGCGCTACAAGGCGCCGTTGATTCCCCGTGGACCAAGTTCAGCAACGAGGAAGTCAGGGAAATCCTGAAGGACACGAAGAAGGCGCCCTAGGCGCGCACGGACACGGCAGTGTTGGTCCGGTCCAGTGTTATGCCGATCGCTCGATCCGGGCAGCGCGTTCGCGTTCCCTGGTTGCCGATTCATGGTGGCCGAGGGCATCCAGGACCTGTGACCAGAGAAGATGCACCGAGGCATCTTCCGGCGCCCCGCCGTTGTAGGCATCGACCAGCGCCTTTTCCAGCAAGTCCGAGGCCTCCTGGAGCCTGCCGTTGGCCAGATGCCACCGAGCCCGGGTGCCGGCCAACCCCAGGAGTTCGACCGCGCTGCCACCGATGATGTCGTAGGCCAGCTGGGCCCTGGCAATGCAGTCATCGGTTTGCTGGTTTCCCGCTCCTGCCTGCAATTGCATATCGGCGCTCGCGTTGTTGAACCTCGCCCACAGGTGGATGTCGTTGCTTTGCTGCAGTTGGTCGGCGGCGCGCTGATGGTAGTCGAATCCCTCCGCCAGATGTCCCCTGGCGAAGGCAAGATTACCCAGTGTCCAGAAGCCCTGGCCGGCCAACTTGGAATCGTCAACCTTTTCCAGTGTGGCGGACAACCGGCCGTGCACGGCCCAGGCTTCGTCGATCTTCTCCGCTTCGACCAAACAAGCGATAATTCCCTGGTAGGCCTCGGCGCGGGCGTGGTAATTGTCTTCCACTGTCGCCATCACGTCGAGGGCCTGGCGTGCGGTTTCCACGGCGGCTTCATGCTGGGACTGGTTGCGCAAGGCAGCTGCGCGCAGGATCAACGCCTGGGCCCTGAACACCCGGTCGGTTTGTGTCCTGGGGAACGCCAGGATATTTTCCGCGGTCTGCAACGCCGCGGCGTACGCCCCCGTAAGGATCTGGCTCTTGCCCATGTCGTAGAGAAAATCTGATTCCTTGGTGGATTCGCCCAGGGCACCGTAGATGCGGGCACATTCCGCGGCAGCCTCCAGAACCTGCTGCTGGTCGCCCGAATTCCGAATCCTGCGGTGGTGCGCTTCGGCCTTGGCGGCAAGGGATTCCAATGAAGGGTGGGGCATGCCCACCATTATGCTGCATGGCGGAAATGGCCGATACAAGAATGCGCATCCACGACATGTACCTGCCTGGAACGTGTCAGGTGGATTCACCACAAATTGAGCGCCAAGACCCTACCCAATAACGGCAGGTGAGCACTAAGATATCCCTTTGGGGGTGCCGACTCGTCTTGGGTGCGGGCATTGCGGGGAACGTCCCGTTCACTTGCCCAACATCAATTGAGACGGAGTTCAAATGAAGAAGATCCTGGGATCGGCATTAGCCGCCCTGCTGCTGGCCGGAGCCGTATTCGTCGGCGGTGCCGCCGACGTTGCGAAGCACGACAGCGATTCGGTGCAGAGCATCGGCATCGTCAAGACCTTGGGCGGCAACAACAACTGGCCGTTGCGCGAAGTCAACCCGGAAGCTGGCGTCAGCCGCACCTCCGGCAACAACAACTGGCCGCTGTAGCTTCCGCTGCCGGCAAAAGACCTGGGTACCTTCTCCGAGGCAGATGACCAAGGGGTTTGATTCGTCGGATTCCCCGAGGGATTCGAGAGCCCATCGGAAGGCTACGCGGTATTGCTCCATCCAAGATGTCCGGCCGGGATTCCCGGCCGGACATCTTGGCCTTAACGCAAAAATGCCGGTGTCATGAGCGCTGGGCCCGGACCGATCTGCGGGCAGGCAGGGCGGACTCGAGCTTGCTGCGCAGCTAGGATGACGGGCATGGAGCCAGTCGCGAAACCGAATGCACCCGTCGTCGAGTTGCGCGATGCGGTCCAGGACGACGCCCCGGCCATTGCCCGGGCCCTGGTTGCGGCCTGGCGCGCAGCCTACGCGGGCATCATCGATGCCGCATTCCTGGAGAGCATGGACGTGGACCTCATCGCCCGGAGCTGGGCGCGGACCCTGGCCCGGGGAATGGTTTACCGCCCGATCGTCGCTGTGGTTGGCGCGGAGGTGGTGGGGTTTTGCCAGTTCGGCGTGCCGCGGGACAAAGCGGCCGCAGACGTCGGGGAACTGTACGCGCTGAACCTGCTTCCGGAGTGCTGGGGCAGGGGTTTGGGTACCGTGCTCCTGCGTGAGGCCGCCGGGCGGCTGCGCGTGCGAGGCTACGCCGAGGCCTATCTCTGGGTCGCCGAGGGAAACCAGCGGGCCATGGACCTGTACCTGCGCCACGGGTGGCGGGACACGGGGATCACCAAGGGAGACCCGCGCTTCACCCCGCCCCTGATCGAGCGTCGGTTCCGCCTCGACTTCGACTGAGTCGTCCTGTGCCACGGATGCCGGGCACGAGCCTAGTCGAAGGGCGTCTTTGGTCGCCCGAGGCGTTTTCCGTCGACCAGGAAATCGGTCCGTTCGTTGTAGAAGCAGACCAGCCCGGCCAGGGCCGCGGATTCGGGCAACGGCTTGGCGTAGCTCCATGCCACGTCCCGCCCTCCGCTGGCAGGTGCCCAGTAGTTGGCGGTTCCCTTGTACGGGCACATGCTCGAGGTCCCGGTGGCCACCAGCGCATCCCATCTCACATCCTCGGGCCGCAGGTAGTAGCGCGGTGGAATGTGCGTCTCAAAGAGCATGACCGGGTGCGAGGATTCGGCCAGCACCATGCCCTCGAGTTCCACGCGGACGTGCCTGCTGCCGGGAATGATGTCGACCCGGTGGAACGGGTCGCGCGGGTGGGCGTGGATGGACTGTTCTTCCTCACGCCAGTCGAAGGCCCAGAAATCCAGCAGCACGGCGCCATCCAGATCGGGATCCGCCAGGCGGAAGGCTGCCGCTTCCAGCGCATGCCCGGGCACCTGGACATCCAGGACGGTGCCTTCGGCGGTGTGTAGCGCAAAGGCATCATCGGGGGTCAGCACCTTGGCATCCTCCGGAACGGGGGAAGGCCCGGCAGCGGACTCGGTGAGCTCGGCCAGGACGTCGGATTCGGGTATTGCGTAGATCGGCACGATGCGCCGGGGTTCCCAGACCAAGAGCGCGTGCGTGGTATCCACCACGGGCTGGCCGCCGAGCGTGGCACGGACCCTCTTAGCGGTCGGTTCGTACTTCAAGGCGGAGAATGACTGGTTCAACAGGTGTGAAATTCGAGTGGCCACGGCGCCAGTATGCGCCCGGCCCGGGGCACGGTCAATGAGCGGATGCGTGGGCAAGCCGAACGATCCTGATGTGGCCGCCCGCGGTGTGCCGAAGAACCGGAACCGCATTGCAGTGTGTGTGTGTGTGTGTGTGGGCGAACCGCCAGCGGCCGGCTTCATTCGGCGGACTGCGTCCGGGTAGCCGCATGCATGGCCCCTTTCTCAAGACCAGGCAAATGACGTGGTTAGAAGTCCCTATCGAGCGTCCCGGCTTCGGCAGCGGGCGTCAGGGAGTTTGCGACTCCCGACATGCTGGCAACGGACGAAGTCGGAGTCCACACCATGGCGACGGCCGTGGTGGAGGTGCGCAGGCTGCCGGCCCCGCCGGTGGGGGCACCCAGCGTCACGGTGACGCTGGTTCTGGGAACCCCGGCGGTGGTCACCGTCGTCGCCGACATGGTGGCGTTGAAGGTGACGGTCTTTTGGCTCTTGGCGAAGTTGCCCTTGGTGTTTACCGAGCCCAGGTTCACCGTGCTGCCCGGCCGCTGGATGTCCACGGTGTCCCCGTTGTTGCCGGTGCCCAGGCCCTGGACGTTGCCGTCGCGCAGCCGGAGGGTCACCGGCAGGGAAGCGCCGGCCCATCCCGGGGTGACGGTTGCCAGGTTGACCTGCTGGCTGTAGGTGAAGCTCAGGGTGTCGCCGGCGTCGAGCTTGCCCGGGACCCCGGTGCCGTTGGCGGCCTGGATGTCCGCGGCGCGCAGGGGGCTGTTGTCCACGCGTCGGCTGGTTACGAGCGCGGAGATGGTTTCCCTGCCCGCGCCGTCGGTGAGGACGGCGCGGAAGTCATACAGTCCGTCGGCAACGGTCCGCGTGTCCCAGGCGCAGGAGTACGTTGCCGCGGCCAGGGTGCAGCGCGTGGTCCAGGTGTCCGTCCCGGCGGGCGAGGATTGGATCCGGACACTGCCCACGCCGGCCGTGGAGTTCGCGGCCGCCGTGAGGGTGGTGTTGCCCGACAGATAGGCACCCGGGTCCTCCAGGGACACCGAGGAGACGGTGTTGTCGACCACCCTGTTGGCGATGGGGGACGAGGTGGTGCTGTTGCCCGCCTGGTCCGTGGCGATGGCCCTGAAGCTGTAGGAGGCGGAAGCAAGGGTCGTGGTGTTGAAACGGCAGGAGTAGGGCGCCTCGGTGATGCTGCAGAGTTGCGCCCAGGTGCTGGTGCCGGTGCGGGCGTACTGGATCTGTACGTGGTCGGTGCCCGAGTGCGCGTCTGCGGCCGTGGCCGCGAAGGTGCTGGTTCCCCGAAGCGGTGTGCCGGGGTCGTTCATGGTCACTGTGGGGGCCGCATTGTCCACCAGTACGTCCGTGACGGTGTCCGAGTAGGTGGAGGTTCCACCCGCGACGGCCACCGCGCGCAGGTCGTACGAGATGTTGGCGAAGCTGCCGGTGGGCCAGGCGCACTTGTAGGGTGATGACGGCATCTGGCACAGCGTGGTCCATTTGTTGGCGCCCTCCACGGAGTATTCCACGCGGACGGCGTACGGGGTTCCGCCGGGGCTGTTGAGGGTGGCGGCGAGTTCCACGGTTCCCCGAACGGACTCTTCGGGACTATTGAGCGTCACCGAGAAGGTGTTCGCCACCGTGGTTTGCGCGGTGGAGGAGGTGGCGGTGAGACCGGCGTTGTCGGTAGCGATGGCACGGAGGCCATACGTTCCGTCCGGGAGCGACTGGGTGTTCCACTGGCACGTATAGGGGGATGCCGCTTGGGTGCACAATGTGGTCCACGCGCCGTTGGGTGGCAGGTACTGGATGGCTACGCTGCGGATTCCCGATACGGCATCGCTGGCTACCGCGGTCAGGGGGACGGTGCCCCGCACCGTGGCCCCGGGAGTGGGCATGGTGACCGAGGGCGGCGTCCAATCCGCTGCCGTTTCGAACGTGTTGGCCGCATTCGCGGTCGAGTCCGTGAACGCGGCTGAGGAGAAGGTTGAGGCCGTGGCCAGCACCAGGGCAACCAGGGCGGCCAGGATGCCGATGGCGGCACTTGCCTTCCAGAGACGGGAGCCGTGAGCCCGCGGAGGAGGGGCGCCGGTGGCCTCGTCCGCCTTCTTGTCCTCATCGTCGTCGTCTTCGGAGCGGTGGCCGCAGAACACGGCAAGGGCGACCGCGCAAAGTGTCAGCACGATCCACCACGCGAGGGCGACGAGGTTCCCGCTGCCCAACCAGAGCCCGGGGAGGCCCACTGACGGAACCAGCAGCCTGGCCTGGCCCGTGATCTGCCCACGCTCCAGCGGAGTGCTGTCCACCTCGGTGTTGGCGTCACCGGCGGTGACGAAGGTACCGTCGGAATTCTCGGCAACGATTCGGTGCAGCCGCGTCTTCTCCACCCCGCCCGGTTCGGCCTCCGCCGGGCTGGTGAACTGGACGACGCCGCCCACCGGGACCTCCTGGGTGGCACCGAAATCCGCCGCAAGCACCACGTCGCCGGCGCTGATGTGCGGTTCCATGGACCCGCTCTGCACCACGGTGCCGTTCCAGCCCAGCAAGGCAGGCAACATCGCTATCAGGGCCAGGCTCAGAAGTACGCCTAGGTACAGTCGCGAGGCAATGGCTGCCAAAAAGGGCACCCATCCTTCAGCGGAAAATAACGGGCTCCACCGGGAGGGGCTCCGGGCGGACCCGGGTTCCTCCCGGTTCACAGGTTAGATCTGACGTAGCCGCCGGGCTACGGAGCGGTGGGCGACTCGTCGGACTGCAGTTCCCACACCAGGTCGATGCCCACGCGGGCGCCCTGAAGGGCATTGACCTCGTCCTGGCTCATGCCGGTGGTGTCGAAACGCCAGGTCCCGCGATAGCTCTGGGATTCGCCGGGGTTGCCTGCCGTATCCCATGGCGCGCCGCCGGTGGCGAAATCCCGATTGACAGTGGACAGCTGGGCAATGGACATTTCCGGGACGTTGTTGGCCGTCGGAGTGAATCCGGTGCAATCGTTAAACGAGCCGCCGGCGCCCTGCTCCAAATCGAAGAAGATCCTGTCCTCCAGGCCCTTCGCGGATATCAGATTCTGGGTGTAGGCACGAACCTGGCCCGGGACGTTGGATTGGGAAGTGACCACGATGCACTTTTGGCCGGTCTGGCCGGGGACGATGTTTTCCACCGTGAATGCGGCCGCACCCAGGTCGTCGTCGGTGAGTACCACGTTGCCGGTGCTCCATGCGCTGCCGGCGTTGCGGGTGGAAGCCGTAAAGGCTGCTTGGGAACCCTGCCAGACCATTGCACCGGCAATCAGGACGGCCAACGGGGCGGCGCCGAACATGGCGATTTTACGGGTACGCGCAGAAGGGGTTTTCATGGCTGGGGTCCTTGCCTCGGAATCGATGTATTGATTTGCTACCCGGTTCGCCAAGCTGGCTGTTCCGGAAATACACGAGTTCGTCCCCAAACGCTGACGCTCACAAATTGCGGGGAGAGACAACATACTCGACACTAGCCGGGTTTCGGGCGTCGCGCCAGCAAGCACGCCAGGTCGAGGAACGTTTGACCAGCTCAGCGCCAAGGTTCGCTCCCTCGTCGGCAACACTTGGGGCCCGGAGTTTTCGCGACAGCCCAGATGCCCCCGGGCCGTCCCCAGCACAGCGCAGGCCCAACAGCTCCGGGGAGGCCACCGAGGTGGCTGGGCATGTCCCCGCGCCGTGGACAGCATCGGGCCCAATTTTTTTCCAGGCCACTGCTCGGCCTACGGGAGGCCGAGTCTGGTCAATACACCTCAGGGCTTGGCTCCGAGGACCAGCCCGTCGATGTCCTCGAGCGAAACCGGTCCGTAGTCCCGTGAATCGATCGATCGCTCCCGGTTGTCGCCCATGACGAAAACGGTCCCGTCGGGGACGTCTGTGCGTGGGTAGTAGGTCCCGTCGATGGTGGCCAGGTCCACGAACGGCTCGTCCACCGGGGACGAATCGACATACAGCACCGCGTCCTGGACCTCGATCTGCTGCCCTCCGACGGCAACGACCCGCTTGATCAGGGGAGTTCCGTCCACCGGGGACGGGAAAACCACCAGATCACCCGAATGCACGCCCGAGAGCTCCGGCCCCGGCTTGAAGACAAACACCAGGCTGCCGGCCTTCACCGTGGGTTCCATGCTGTCCGACTGGACCGCCACCGGCTCCAGGATCCAGAGCCGGCAGGCCAGGGTCACGAGCACAAACACTGCGGCGGCGATGGTCGTGAACCTGACCCGGAGCACCCGCCGCCGTCCGGCGGCGGGTGCTCCGGGGCGGTCCGTGATGGCCACGCTCAGTCATCTCCCGTTTCGGTGTCGAACTGGCACGGTGCGGCAAGGATCGGGTCATTGACATCCTCATCCATTTCGCCCAGGCCCACCCGGAATTGGAACATCATGGAATGGTCCTCGTGCGGGAGGTTGTGGCAATGCACCATGTATCGGCCCATGTGCGGTCCGAATTTCATGATGACCTTGACCTTCTCGTTTTCTCCGATGTACACCACGTCCTTCGGGCCCCGTTCCCAGGCCGCGGGCGGCTTGCCGTTCCGGCTGAGGATCTGGAAATCGATGAGGTGGATGTGGACCGGATGGAACCAGCCGCCGGACTTGTTCTCGATTTCCCAGATCTCCACGGAGCCCAGTTTGGGATCCGCGCTGGCGAGCTTGAAGTTGCTGGCGATGACGTCTTCCCAGGTCACTCCGTTGATGGTCCAGGGTTCGACCCCGTCGTCGCGCTGCACCCGGAAGTAGCGCTTTTCCTCCGCATCATCCTTGGTCAGTCCCATCACGTGGCTGTCCGCCAGCGTGCTGGGAATGAAGTTCCACTTCGGGTCGAGCTTCATCTCCGTTTCGCTCGGGGGTGCGACGACATCAAAGGCCATGATCTTGTTCGTGTTGTCATAGTCCCGGTTGTTCGCATTGGACAGGTTCCGCAATTGGATGCGCTGCCCCGGCTTGTACTTGCTGAAGTCGATCAGCACCTCATACCGTTCGGCCATCCCGTGGCGCCAGTACTTGACGGCCTGGCTCCGCGGCATCAGCCCGCCGTCGGTGGCCACCACGTACATGGGGTCTCCGGTGCTCAGCGTCGGGCGATAGGAGCGTGAGATGGATGCGTTGAGCACGCGGAAGCGATACACCCGCGGTTGGACCTTCATCACCGGCCAGGGCCTGCCGTTGACCAGGATCACGTCGCCCCAGAGACCGGAATGGTCCCGGTCGTCGTAGGCCAGGCTGCCGTTGGCGGCGAACATGGCGTCGCTGATGATCAACGGCACGTCGAAGGCGCCTTGTGGCAACAGCTCCCGCTCCGTCGCGTCGTGCATGATGTACAGCGCGGCGAGGCCCGAATAGACGTTCTGCGCCGTGAAGTGGACACCGTGGTCGTGGTACCAGAGCGAGCGTGCGGCCTGGGTATTGGGATAGTAATAATCCTTATAGAACCCCGGCAGCGTCACGTCGCTGGCGTAGCCGTCAAATTGAGGCAATGACGCCGAACCGTGCAGGTGCGTGGAGGTCGCCAGCAGGTGACCGAACGTCGGGTGGTTCTTCGGCATGTGGTTGCGCATGTGCACCACCGCACGGGTGCCTTGTTCCAGCTCAATGGTGGGGCCGGGAAAGATGCCGTTGTAGCCGAGGATACCGGTGGTCTGGCGCGGGAGGATCTGCGCGACAGCCTGGCGCATGCTGATCCGGTAGTGGTTCACCTTGGCGCCGTCGACTCCGGTGGAGACGGACGATGGATGCAGGACCGGAGGCCTGGCGAACGCAGCCGCGTACGGTTTGGGCATGTCACCGGCGCGCAGCTGGCTCGCGGACTTGGCGGAGACGGTGGATATCGGCACCGTCACCAGACCCGCACCGATGATCCCCAGGCCCCCAAGGCCGCCTAGTTGGATCAATTCCCTTCTGGAAATGGACATTGAAATTACCCCAAGCTTCTTACTGGTGTTTCGTGAAAGTCAGGCGGTCAACCGCCTGAATGGTGTTCCTTCCCCAGCGAAAGGCGGCCACCGTCCGGACCTTCGAGCACCAAGGCAACGGCCTTGTCCGGCAGCTCGAAAACCATGGTGGCCCGCACGGATTCACCTTCTTGGACAAAGGCTGCATCCGGAGAGGACCAGAGCGGGACCGGTTGGCCCGATCCGAGTCCGTCGACGATGAATCTTGCCGGATCCAGCCGGGTACCGGCAGGGTCCAGGGACGTGAACTGCACTTCGACGCGCACCCGGTGGGCGCCGTCCTGTGCATCTTGCTGCAGGGCCGCCACGGGGGAGGGCGGTTGCCATCCGTCCACCTCCAACGGGACAACCCCCGTGATCATGGCGATGCCCCCTGGAATCTCCGCCGGTGCACCCAATTGCACACTTGGAGCGGTCTTGGCCGTGGTGAGCGAGTAGCCAAGTCCGATGGCGAGTAAGCACAATAACCCCAGAGGGATGACCATGAGGTAGCGACGTGTGGCCGTTGCCGGCCGAAGCGTTCGAACCGCAACAGTACCCATGTCCACACATTGTCCAAAGTAACCTTGGGAAAACCTTGAGTTCCTTGTCAGAAACTGGATCCGTGGCCACGCCGCAACAATCCCGCGCCATGGCCTTCAGTGTCCGGCGGCCACTGGTGCAGCAATCCACCCGGTCCTCGGCATCCAAGCGGGCAGGCGCTCCGGCGGCCTGTTCCGCCGCTGCCTGCACTGCGCCGTGGGGCTGGATCGCCCGCCGAAAATGGCAATGGCCGGCAACCCTAAACAAACGCGCCGCATGTTGGTAGGTTCGGGTGAACATCACGGATGCAACACTCCGGTCTTGGGGACCGCGAACGGAGGGCTTGGGGCGGCATGGTCTGTTGGGGATGCAGTGGCCAATGGGGTGCGGGAACATGAACGGGGCCAGTCACTATGCCCTCCTGGGGGTTCTCTCCTCGGCGCCGCTTGCCGTGATCAAGGCAGCCCACCGCGCCCAAATGCGCGAACACCATCCCGACGCCTCCACCGGCAACGAGGAACTGGCCAAGGCCCTGAACGAGGCGCTGCGGGTATTGCAGGACGAGAAGCTGCGAGCCGCCTACGACGCGACCCTCGGCCTGGGCATGGGAAGCGCCGCCGGGATCCGCGGGGAACGGGCGGAAGCCGACCATTGGCAGGACGGGCAGCGAGTCCGGGACGCCGGGGTGCAGAACCGGGCGCGTTCCGCCGCGGCCGAGGCGATCCGCCGGGAGCGCGAACGCGACGGAGCCAGGGCCCGCCGCGAAGCCTGCGCCCGGGCCAACGCGCGCTGGTTTGCCCACCAGGATCCCGCGCACCTGGCGGGTCTGGACGTCTTCGCACGCAGCGAGATCAGGCTCTCCTCCATGCGCTGGCACCAGCGGGACTACCCGCCACTGCGGATCCGCGAGCCCGGGCGGCGGGGTCCGGGATGGGGTCGGATCGGTGCGTGGCTGCTGTTGGCCATCGTGATGCTGGTTGCCTGCGTGCCGGCGGCGATCGTAGCGCGGGGAAACCGGGCACCGGCGGCAACCGTCCTGCTGCTGGTGCTCCTGGTTCCGGTGCCGGCGCTGCTGGGTGCCTGGGCACGGGCCGGCGGTCGCGCAGGACCCTGGCCAAGCGTTCCCTACGTCCTGTTCCTCGCCTACGCCGGCGCACTGCTGGTCCCCGCGCTCGCCGGAGGCCCCAATGCCAACCCCGTTCCGCTGGGCTGGTTGTGCGCCTACCTGGTGGGCGTCGAAACCGTCCGGGCGACGACTGCCCCGCCCCGCCGGCCCCGAGCCAGGAGGCTGTTGGATCCGCAACAGGTGCGGGAGCGCACGGGCTGGGAGTTCGGCCCGTCCCTGGACACCGCGGAACTACTCACCGGCCAGTTGCTGGCGCACCTGGACCGGCTGCCCGGGAGCCGCACGATCCACCCGCTGGCATTTCCCGGGGACCCGAACCGGCAGGTGGGCCACGGCGTGCTCTGCGGCAACCGCCTGGCCCTTCTCGAATCCATCCACTGCCCCGGAGGCCAGTACTTTTGGTGGCAGGGCAGGCTGCTGGGACAACGCCCTGGCCGAGACCCGGCGGACATCGGGAACCGGTTCCCGCTGGCCGTGGCGGGCTACCGCAGGTTGTTTCCCGAACTCCAGGTGCGCGGCTGGACGGTGTTCCACGCCAGCGACGGGGCGGCCATGCTCACCAACAACCAGGCCGCCGGGGGGCTGCCGCGGCTGGCCACCGCCCAGATGGCGCTGCGCGAGGTGGGGGACTGGCTGGCAGGCGGGGAGCCGAATGTCGTTGACCGGCAGGCCCTCTCGGCCCTGGTGCTCGGCTTCGGCAGGGGCGAACGCCTGCTCCCGTAGTCCCGCCGGCTCCCGGCCCGCCGGGCACCGCAACAATTGGGGTATCGACCACCGGTGACGCGGCGGTGCCCCGGGCCTATCATGGGAAAGACCCCCCCCATGGGTACGCCACGCCGCGACGAAGCGGTGGGTGTGCACCCATACGTCGCAAGGAGTCAGCGATGAGCGACACCGAGCAGTCCATCAGCCGCTACACCACGGGGAACCTGCGCGAGCGGCTGCATGCCGCACTGCGGGACTCGGGGCTGGAACCGGAGGTCCTGCAACCGGAGGAGCTCGGCGAAGCCGACCACCTGCACACCGGCGGCAGGGCCGCCACCGCGGCGGTGGCACAGGCGGTGGGCATCGGGCTGGGAACCCGGGTGCTGGATGTGGGCAGCGGCATCGGCGGCCCCGCGCGCTACTTTGCGCACCTGGGTGCGGTGGTCACCGGCGTGGACGTCACCGAGGAATTCGTCGTCCTGGCCAGGGAGCTTGACGCCGCCTGCGCCATGGCCGGCTCCATCACCATGCTGGTTGCCCCGGGACACCAGACGGGCCTGCCCGCCGGCTCCTTCGACGTCGCAACCATGCTGCACGTGGGCATGAACCTGGCCGACAAGCCGGCGGTGTTCACCGAGGTGCACCGCTTGCTGCATCCCGGGGGAGTGTTCGGGGTCTACGACCTGATGGGCACCAACACCGTTGGCTACCCCATGCCGTGGGCCGACGCCGCATCGGCGTCCTATGTGGAAACCGAGGAAGGCTACCTCGATCACCTGCGCGCGGCCGGGTTCACCGTCACCGAAAACACCGACCGCAGCGCCGCGGTGCTCAAGCACATGGCCGAGGCCGACGCCGCCTCGCGACGCTCCCCCTCGCCCCTGGCCACCCCGATCCTGCTGGGCGCGGACCCGGCGGACAGGATGGGAAACCTGGTGGCGGCGGTAAAGTCCGGTGCCCTGGTGCCCCGTTTGCTGGTTGCCGTGCGCCACGTCTAGGGGTCGAATCCGCAGCGGAGGCGCTGCCGCTTCCGCGCGGGCCGCGGTGCCGGGGTCCTGTCCGCCCCACGTAGAATGTTTCACTGGCGCTGCCCACTGCGGCGTGCGGGAGAAACCCGCGCCTGCGCGCACACGCAACATAAGGAGCACACCGTGGCCCAACCGAAGAACCTGAAGAAGCTTGTCCGCACCCGCATGGACCGCACCGGTGAAAGCTACACCACCGCCCGCAAGGCGATCCTCGCCGCCAAGCCCAACCGCCCGGCCAGCGCCCAGGATGCCGCCGCCGCTGCCGCTGCGGCCGAGGAAGCGGAGCTGCCCGAGTACCCCGCCCCGGAGAACGTCCTGCAGTACGATGCGGGGCTCTGGCACCGCGTGCTGACCCAGGCCGGGGTCACCCACCCGCTCACCGGCGAGCCGCTGTCCGAGCCGCTGCTGGCCGGGCTTGCCGGCGGCATCGGCTTCATGGCCTTCACCTTCGTCTACGAGGAAGTCACCACGGCCACCGTGGTCACCCGGGCGCACCCGGAGCCATACACCGCCAACCTGCTGGCCCGCTGCGGGGCCGTGCTCAGCGAGCGCACCACCGGCAGTGCGCGCCTGGCCGCCGACTACCTGGACGCCGGGCTGGATGCCGGGCGCGCCGTGGTGGTGCGCGCCTCCGTTGCCGCCCTGCCGTGGATCGACGCCGACGTGGTGGAGGACTCCGACTCCATCGACCTGGTGGTCGTCGGCGAACACGGCGATGACCTGCTCATCGACGACGGCTCCGGCTCGCTGACCCCCATCAGCCCCGAAGACCTGGCCTTTGCCCGCTCCCGGCGCAAGAAGGACAAGCACTGGCAGGCCTGGGTCCCCGAGCGCACCGGCCCGGACGCCGCCACCCTGGCCGCCAATGTGCGCGAGGCCATTGCGCAAACCACCGGGCGCCTGCTGGGCACCAGCGAGCTGGAGGGAATCCCCACGCACTTCGCCAAGAACTTCGGCATCGCCGGGATGGACAACTGGGCCCAGAAGCTGCGCGACACCACCACCGCCAAGGGCTGGACCCGGATCTTCGCCGAGCCCGCGCGCCTGGAATCCGGACTGTCCCAGGTCCTGGGCTTCCTCACCGACACCCGCTTCGGCGGACTGGGCGCGCTGCGCGGCCAGTACGCGGACTTCCTCACCGAGGCCGCCACGCTGCCCGGACTCGCGCCGCTGGCCGCCCACGCCGCCGACTACGCGCACCTGGCCCAGGACTGGATCGTGTTCACCGATCTCATCGACCCGGCCATCGACCCCGAGGCGCGCTCGGGGCATTTCGCGACCCTGGCCGACCAGCTCGAGGTCATTGCCGCGGCAGAGGAACGCGCGGCCACCGCGCTGGCCGCCACGCTGGGCACCCTGGGCAACTGAAGCCCACTCTCGGGAACGGCGTCGCCCACCCATCGGGGCACGTCACGCGGGCGGGGTCCGGGTGAGGCGGGAGCCGGCCCCCGCCGGCGGGCTGATAGGGTGGTTCGGTGACTTACGAGATTGAAATCGGGCGCTCCAAGCGCGCAGCCCAGGCGTACTCCCTTGACGATGTGGCGATTGTCCCCAACCGCCGCACCCGCGACCCGCAGGATGTCTCGGTGACCTGGCAGATCGACGCCTACAAATTCGAGACCCCGATCCTGGGCGCGCCCATGGACTCGGTGATGAGCCCCGCCACCGCCATCGCGCTGGGCAAGCTCGGCGGCCTGGGCGTGCTGAACCTCGAGGGGTTGTGGACCCGCTACGAGGACCCGGCCAAGGTGCTCGAGGAGATCGCAGCCCTTCAGTCCGCCAACGGCGGGCACTTCGACCCGGCCATCACCGCACGCCTGCAGGAGCTCTACGCCGCGCCGATCCAGCCCGAGCTGATCACCGCGCGCCTGGCGGAAATCCGCGACGCCGGGGTGACGGTGGCCGGTTCGCTGACCCCGCAGCGCACCCAGGAGCACTATAAGACCGTCGTGGCCGCGGGCGTTGACGTGTTCGTCATCCGCGGCACCACCGTCTCGGCCGAGCACGTGTCCAAGAACCAGGAACCGCTGAACCTCAAGCAGTTCATCTACGAGCTCGACGTCCCGGTCATCGTCGGCGGAGCCGCCGGCTACACCCCGGCACTGCACCTGATGCGTACCGGCGCCGCCGGCGTGCTGGTCGGCTTTGGCGGCGGCGCCTCGGGCACCACCCGCCGCGCCCTGGGCATCCACGCGCCGATGGCCACCGCCATCTCCGACGTCGCCGAGGCCCGCCGCGACTACCTGGACGAATCCGGCGGACGCTACGTGCACGTGATCGCCGACGGCGGCCTGGGCACCAGCGGCGACATCGTCAAGGCCATCGCCATGGGCGCCGACGCAGTGATGCTCGGCACCGCCCTGGCCCGCGCGCAGGAAGCCCCGGGAGCCGGCTGGCACTGGGGCATGGAGGCCGCGCACGAGGACAGCCCGCGCGGGGACCGGGTCAAGGTCGGCACCGTGGGACCCATGGAGACGGTGCTCTTCGGCCCCTCGAGCCACACCAACGGCACCTCGAACATCGTCGGTGCGCTGCGCCGCTCGATGGCCACCACCGGGTATTCGGACCTCAAGGAATTCCAGCGCGTCGACATGGTGGTTTCCCCCTACGAGGCCGACTAGCGACACCGGCGATCCGCCACAGGCGCCAACCGCGTCAACGACGGCCGGGCACGATCCGCCGCTTCCACCAGGAAAGCGGGCGATCGGCGCCCGGCCGTTTCGCATCTGCCTGCGACCCCTGCCCGCGACCCCTGCCCGCGACCCCTGCCCGCGACCCCGCCCTGCATGCCGGGCGGCTGCCCCGTGTACGCTACAAAGCCAGGGCACACCGTCGCTTGTCCAGCCCCCCTTCCCGCCCGTTGACCGCCACCTTCGAATCGATCCCCATGACTTCAACCCAGCCGACGCCGGAAGACGAGACAACCCCCGAGCTGACCACCGGCGCCATGGTGGTCCTTGAACTGGCCGCCCCCACCCGCGACGAGGCGGTCGCGGTCCTGGCCGAGCGACTCCTTGCGGCCAACCGGATCGCGGACCTTCCCGGCTTCCTCTCCGATGTCCACCGCCACGAGCACCAGCTGGCCACCGGCCTTCCCGGCGGCATCGGCCTGGCCCACGCCCGCAGCTCCTTCGTGGCGGCGCCCAGCATCTCGGTGGGCGTCATGGCCTACGGCCACGGCCTGGACTTCGGCGCCAAGGACGGAGCAGCGCATGTGGTGCTGCTGCTGGCCACCCCCGCGTCCAGTTATTCCGGGCACCTGATGATGCTCGCCGCGTTGGCCCGCTCGCTGGCCAAGGAGTCGTTCCGCGAATCCCTGCGCCGCGCCAACGACCCCGGGGTCATCGCCGAGCTGATCAACTCCACCGTCGACTTCTCCACCGTCCGATACTTCACCATCCCCGGCCGACTCCCTGGCCGACCCCGGGCTGGCCCCCCGCATCGGGCCCGTCGGGCACCGCAGGCGCCCGCGGGGTACCGCGCGGTGTAATCCGCGCCACGTCGGCATCCCGTGATCCTTCCCTTGCCGGGCGCCACCGAACCCCCGGTCGCCAGCGGAAACGCGCCCCCGGGCACATCCCGCGGGCCGGTCGGCGCCGCCGGGAACGAGCGGTGCGCGCCATGGGTTCCATTGGCTCTTCCACGTCGAATCGAAGTACGGTGGTACTGTGCTGAAAACTGCCCTTAAACCCCGTTGGATCCTGGCCTTGGTTGGCGCCCTCGTTGTTGCCACCGGCTTCGTCCTGCTGAGTCAATGGCAGTTCAACCGCTCGCAGACCGAGGCCCCGCCCCCGGTGACCACCACCGAGCGCGTCGTTCCGCTCACCGGCTACCTGAAGCCCGCCACGGACCTGATGGCCCGCGAGGCAGACCAGATGGTCTCCGCCTCCGGCAGCTTCCTGCCCGGCACGCAGGTCCTGGTGAAGAACCGCATCGAGGATTCGCGCACCGGCTACTGGGTCGTCGCGGCCTTCGCGGTCGACGGAGCGCCGGCGGGCAACACCATCCCGGTGGTGCGTGGTTGGCAGCCCGACGACGCAACCCCCGCCGCCGCCCCGACTGGGACGCTGGAGATCACCGGCCGGCTGCTGCCCACCGAGGCGCCCATCGCCGAGGACGCGCGCAACGGCATCTTCCCCTCGCTGTCCGTGGCCCAGCTGATCAACGTCTGGGACGTGCCCTCCTACAGCGGCTTCGTCGTCGCCTCGACGGTGGCCGGCGCCGACGGCACCGACCTCTCCGCCGCCGCGACCGGGTTGGTCCAGGTCGACGTGGGCCCGCAGCCCCAGGAGCGCCAGATCAACTGGCTGAACATCTTCTACGGCATCGAGTGGGTGGTCTTCGCCGGATTCGCAGTGTTCCTCTGGTACCGGCTGGTGGCCGACGACTACCGCCGCCAGCGGGAGGACATCGCCGATGCCGCCGCCCTTGCAGCGGGCCTGGACCCGGCGATCGTCTACCAGCGCCAGCTCGACCACGAGAACCCGGCGACGGCATCCCCGGACTCTGCCTCACCCGAACACGTCGCGCCGGACTCTGCCTCCCCGGGCTCCACGTCCGAGAACCCCACGTCAGCAAACCCCGCCCCCCAGAACCGCGAATCCCCAACCAGCGCTTCCCAACACAAGGACCAGTCGTGACCGAAGAAAACTCCGCCCCCAAGGTGCGCCGCTTTGCCGGCACCCCCTCCCAGATCCGCGGCGCCGCCACCTTCTACAAGGTGCTGGCCTACGCCACCGGCGTGATGCTGCTGCTGCTCTGTGCCGAAATGATCGTGAAGTACTTCTGGCACCTGGAGCTCTTCATCGGCGGCACCCTGCTCGACGGCGGCTCCAACGCCGTGGGCCTGGTCAACCGGGCCGACATCGCCGGCGGCGTCAACGTCTCGCTGGCCATCCTGATCATCCACGGCTGGATGTACGTCGTCTACCTGCTGGCCGACTTCCGCCTGTGGTCGCTGATGCGCTGGCCCTTCAGCCGCTTCATCACCATCGCCCTGGGCGGCGTCGTGCCGTTGCTCTCCTTCTTCATGGAGAAGAAGGTCCACGGCGAGGTCGAGACCGAGCTGGCCTCCCACCCGCAGGCCGCCAAGCGCTACTAAGCCACGCGGCGCTGCGCCCAGCAGCACCTCCCGCCGGCGCCAACCCGCCGGCGCGCAACCGCCCGGGGCGGTCTTCGCATGCGCAGCAGCGCATCCGCAAGGCCGCCCCTCGCGCATTCCCCGCCCGATCCCGCGCATTCCCCGCCCGTACTCGTCGCCGATTTCCATCAACCTCGACGCCAACAGACCCGCCCGCGTCGCCGTGATCCACTTTCCCCCACATTTGTCGGTGCCGGCAGCGGTCCGGGCCTTGGGTGGCGCACACTCTAGGGCATGAGCACTTCCGCCGCACCGATCCGCCCGAGGGGGCACGAGGGCACCAACATCGCGGTCAGCGACCTGGCCACCGCGGTGCTGGCGCTTCGGGCCGCCGCGCAAAGGGCCGGCGGGATGGGGCTCGACGCGGCCTCCAGCGCCATGGTGCTGGGCCTTCTCGAGCACGGCCGGCGCACCATCGGCTACGCCCAGCTTCAGGCGACGTTCCAGGCCGACGCGACAGGCATCCACCGGCTGGACCCGGAAACCGCCACGGCCATCGACAACCTGGCCGCCGATCCCCGGAACCTGGCCGACGGCAGCGCAGCGGCCCCGCCGGAGCGCTTCGTCCCCGGCATGGCCGTGCACCGCAACACCGCCGAGTACCTGCAGGCGCACCTGCACATCTCCGCGACCGAGGCCCGCAGTCGGCTGACCGGTGCCCGGCTGCTCATCGCCCCTGCCCCGGCATCGCCGATTCCCGCCGACGGGGACGAAGCCGCGCAACCCGGGCATTCCGGCACCGGCACCGCGGGTTCGGCGCCGAGCTTCCCGGTGCTGGCCGGCACCGCGGCCGACGGCAGCGCGGACGTGGGGACCGTGGCCCAGCTGGCCGGCCGCCTCGAGTCCCTGCGGCCGCGCATTGCCGCCCGACCCGACGCGGCGAACCTGAACACCGCCATCGAGGAATCCCTGGCCCACGAGGCACGCACGGCGCCGCCGCGCAGCTGCCACAAGGCGCTGTCGGACTGGACGGCCTACCTCCAGGAGAACGGCGCGCCGATCACCGACGAGGAGATCCGCGCCAAGCGCGGCATGGTCTATCGCGGTTACCGCGAGGGCTGCGACGAGTACCTGTTGCGCTGCGACCCAATCGACTCCGAAACTCTCCTCGCCTTCGCCGAGGCCTGGAGCAACCCTCGCACCGACCGGGTCCCGCCCGCTTCCGCTTCCACCGCCGGACCCCCTTCGGGTCCGGGCACAGCGTCCTCGGCCACTTCGGTCCCCGGTCCGGCCGCGGAAAACGGACAGGGCTCACCGGCCTCCGGCAACAGCAAGGCCACCTCGGTCACCGGAGCCCCCGGAACCGCGGGCCTCCCGGCCCCGGAATGGGCCCTGGCCCCGGGCATCGACCCGGCCCTGGCGCCCCTAAGCGAACTGGCCTGCGGGACGCCTGCTTCCGACACCCCCGGAGCCTCGTCTTCGGAGGCGGCTTCCCGCACCTCCCCGCAGCTGCTGCTCGACGCCGTCCTCGCCGCGGTCTCCGGGGCACTCTCAGGCTCCGCGCCCCTGCAAAGCGGCGGGATGCCGGTGAAAATCGGTGTGCTGATCGGCTACCGCGCCTTGCTGGGCCAGTGCGAGGACGCCGGGATCACCGCCCACGGCCGCCCGATCTCCGCCGCCAACATCCGCCGCCTCGCCTGCAACGGCGACATCCTGCCCGCGGTGCTCGGCACCGACGGGGAGATCCTGGACCTGGGACGCGAATCCCGCAGCTTCTCCCCGGCCCAGCGCAAGGCCATCGCCCTCCGCGACCGCGGCTGCGCCGTCCCCGGCTGCCACCGCCCTGCCTCCACCTCCGAGGTCCACCACGTGGTGCCCTGGATGGAAGGCGGCCCGACCAGCGTCGACAACGGAGCAAGTCTGTGCCAACACCACCACCTGATGGTGCACGCCGGACTCATCACCCTGAAGATGATCAACGGGATTCCCTATGTCATCGCCCGCGCCGGCCAACCCCGCGGCGACCCGGAACGAAACCTCTTCTGGCACCCGGAGCTGCGCACCGCCGGCTACACCCCGCCGCTGTTCTCCGACTGAGTTCCTCCCGACGGATCCACCCGCCGCAAATCCCCGCCGCAACCTCCGCGGCAGGCCCATCGGCCCACGGGTCGATGGGCCGCGGGAATCCTCCAAAGTGCCAACATGACGCGCCCGGGGCCACGCCCAAAGTAGTTTGCGTCACCCTCGGCCGCTTCAAGATGCAAGCGGGCTCCCCGGGCAGCTAAGCTTAGGCGCGTGACCAACACACCCAGCACCCCAGAGCACCAGCCGGTTCTGGTCGTCGATTACGGGGCCCAGTACGCACAGCTGATTGCTCGGCGTGTACGCGAAGCCAACGTGTATTCGGAGATCGTCCCGCATACCTTCACCACCGAACAGATTCTCGCCAAGAACCCGGCGGCAATCATCCTCTCCGGAGGCCCCTCGAGCGTATACGCCGACGGTGCCCCGAGTGTCGGTGCCGACCTTTTTGAGGCAGGTGTGCCGGTCCTGGGCATCTGCTACGGCTTCCAGGCCATGGCCAACGCCCTCGGCGGCGTTGTCGCCGAGACCGGCTTGCGCGAATACGGTGCAACCGACGCCAGCTCCAGCGGAGCCGCACGCTCCATCCTGGCCGGCATCCCGGAAAACCAGAACGTCTGGATGAGCCACGGCGACTCCGTCTCCGTTGCCCCCGAGGGCTTCGAGGTCCTGGCCACCACGGCCGGCGCCCCCGTTGCCGCCTTCGCCAACGAGGCCAAGCGCCTCTACGGCGTGCAGTGGCACCCGGAGGTCAAGCACTCGGCCCACGGCCAGCAGGTGCTGGAGAACTTCCTGTACCACGGTGCCGGCCTTGACGGCTCGTGGACCGCTGCCAACATCCTGGACGAGCAGGTCGAAAAGATCCGCACCCAGGTCGGCGACGGCCGGGCCATCTGCGGCCTGTCCGGCGGCGTTGACTCCGCGGTGGCGGCCGCACTGGTGCAGCGCGCCATCGGCGACCAGCTCACCTGCGTGTTCGTGAACCACGGACTGCTGCGCGAAGGCGAAGCCGAACAGGTCGAAATGGACTTCGTCGCCGCCACCGGTGCGAAGCTCTACATCGCCGACGAGCGCGAACGCTTCCTGACCGCCCTTGACGGCGTGACGGATCCGGAAACCAAGCGCAAGATCATCGGCCGCGAATTTATCCGCGCCTTCGAGGCGGCGGAAACCGCGATCCTTGCCGAAGCTGCCGACTCCGGCCAGCCGGTGAAGTTCCTGGTGCAGGGAACCCTGTACCCGGACGTCGTGGAATCCGGCGGCGGCGAGGGTGCCTCCAACATCAAGAGCCACCACAACGTGGGCGGGCTGCCCGAGGACCTGGACTTCGAGCTGGTCGAGCCGCTGCGCGCGCTCTTCAAGGACGAGGTCCGTGCCGTGGGCAAGCAGCTTGGCCTGCCGGCCGAGATCGTCATGCGCCAGCCGTTCCCCGGCCCGGGCCTGGGCATCCGCATCATCGGTGCGGTCAACGAGGAACGCCTGGAACTGCTGCGCAAGGCCGACGCGATTGCCCGCGCCGAGCTCACCGCCGCCGGCCTGGACGAGGACGTCTGGCAGATGCCCGTCGTCCTGCTGGCCGACGTGCGCTCCGTGGGCGTGCAGGGCGACCACCGCACCTACGGCCACCCGATCGTGCTGCGCCCGGTGTCTTCCGAGGACGCCATGACCGCAGACTGGTCGCGCCTGCCCTACGACCTGCTGGCCCGGATCTCCAACCGGATCACCAACGAGGTCGACGGGGTCAACCGCGTGGTGCTGGACGTGACGTCCAAGCCGCCGGGAACCATCGAATGGGAGTAGGCCCGACGGCGTAGACGCGCCGGCGGCACAGTTCAGGGGGAAGCCTACGCGGGCTTCCCCCTGACCTGTTTTCACGCTGAACTGTTTCAAGCTGAGCTGTTTTCAAAGGGGGTGTGCCGTCCGCGGCCCCCCTGCATTCCGTCGGCGCACGGCGCTGCCGCCGCGGTCGCCGCGCACCGGCTGTTCAACCTTCGGACGCACGGGGTTAACCCCGCCGGCGGCCCGGCGCGGCGCAATGTGGCCCCGCGGCCGAATAGACCGGCGCCGAACGTGTTTTGGTTCGTCATCGCGCGCCCGTTTTGGACTAGGTTGGTAAGGGCTGAATGTATCCACGTGGCAACTCGCCGCGCGGGTGCGGCAGCATTCAGGCAAGAGGTGAAGGGACGGAATGGTGGCAGAGCACCAGCAGCACACAGATGAATTGGTCTCCACGTGGGTTGACTCCCTGGGCCCAGGGGTGGGAACCGACACGTTGCTGCGGTTTGCCCCCTCGGTGTCCAACAGCATCGACATCACCCACGCGCATCCTTCGGGGCTTGCCCAGTTCCTGGCAGGACGACGCACCCGGCTCTCCACGCTGCTGCGCGACTCGGACCAATACGATTCCGCCCGACGCACCGCCGACGCACTGCGCGGCAAGATCCGCGAGCTCTGGGACGAGCGCGGCATCGACGTCGGCTACCTCTCCGCCGGCCAGGCCAACTGGCGCGCCGTGCACGAAGGTCGCAGCGAGCAGTTCAACGCCCCCATCATGCTCGGGCGCATCGTGCTCTCGGTGCGCGATGACCAGGACGACTTCGAGATCCAGCTCATGGGCCGGGCGGAGTTCTCACCCGCGCTGCTGCGCTACCTGCGACGCCAGCACCGCCTGGACATCGACGTCGAGGCGATCAACGCCGCAGCCTATTCCATCGCCCGCTTCGACCCGACCCGCGCGATGGACGCGCTGCGCACCCAGGTCGCCGACGTCTCCGGCATGGTCATCGCCCACCGCTTGCTGATCTCCACCTTCGCCGACCTCGCCGACCCGGCGGACCCGGGCAGCATCGACATGCGGCACCCCGTGCTGGAAAAGCTTTTCGAGGCGGAGCTGAGCCGCGGCGAACGCGGCCCCGGCACCACCTCCAGCTCCACGGCCAAGACAGGCCACACCCGCCCCGCCCGCAGCAGCGACGAGCGCAACCCCGCCGACGAGCTGCTGTTGCTGGATGCCGACGAGTCCCAGCAGGCGGTGCTGGACCTCGTCGAGGCGGGGGAGTCGGTGGCCGTCAGCGCCCCGGCCGGCAGCGGACAGACCCAGACGGCGCTGAACGCCGCCGGCGTGCTGGCCTCCGCGGGCAAGCGCGTGCTGGTGGTGGCCGAAAGGCGCTCCAGCGCCGAGGAATTCGTGGCCCGCTTCGCCGGGCTGGACCTGGCCGGAACCGCGCTGCTGCTGAGCCCGGAGGACGACCCCGACGCGCTGCGCGACCTGCTGACCCGGGCGATCCTGCGCAACGAGCGCGCCACCGAACCGCAGCTGGGCAAGCTGCACGCCTCGCTGCGCGAACACCGCCACGCCTTGCTTGACCACGTGCGTTCGCTGCATTCCACCCGCGCCCGCTGGGGCTGCTCGCCCTACCGGGCCATGCAGGAACTGGCCCGGCTCACGTCGTTGGACCCCGCGCCCGCCACCAAGGTGCGGCTGAAGCGCTCGGTGCTCGACTCGATCACCAGCCGCACCGCCACCGCCGAGGAGCTCAAGCGCGCCGCGGAGCTCGGTGCCTTTGTCCGGGCCTCGGCCTCCAGCCCCTGGTACGGGGCGCGGCTGCGCAACAAGCGCGACACCGACACCGCCCTTGACCTGGTCACCGGCCTGCAGCGGGACCTGCCGATCCTGCGCGAGCACATGCTCAAGGTCGCCGCGCACTCCGAGATCCGCCTGGCCGACTCCTACAACAAGTGGGGCGAGCAGCTGGACCTGCTGGTGGCCGTGCGCTCGTCGCTGGACAAGTTCGAGTCCGACATCTTCGACAAGTCTGTGGAGGACCTGATCTCCGCCACCGCCTCCTCCTCCTGGCGCCGGGAGCGCGGCATCGAGATGAGCTCGATGACCCGCTCGCGGCTGCGCAAGGTCGCCAAGGACTACGTGCGCCCCGGCGTGCACGTCTCGGACCTGCAGTCCGCGCTCGAGGCCGTCCAGGAACAGCACCTGGCCTGGCGCCACCACGCAACCTCCCAGCGCCACCCGATGGTTCCCGCCGGGCTGCTGGACGTCAACGCCGGCTACCAGGACGCCGGTTCGCGCCTCGACAAGCTGGCGACGCTGCTGCCCGAGGCCGCCGGCCGCTCCCTGCGCGACGAGCCCGTCACCACCTTGCAGGAACGCATGGACGAGCTGCTGGAGCACAAGGGCGAGCTGGACCAGCTGCCCGAACGCACGCTGATCACCGAGCAGCTGGCCGAACACGGCCTGGGCGAGCTGATGGACGACTTCCGGTCGCGCAATGTCGCCCCCGAGGCCGTCGCCGCGGAACTGGATTTGGCCTGGTGGCAGTCGGCGCTGGAGGCCATGATCTCCGGCGACGACTTCCTGGCGATGAACGACGGGGACAAGCTGCGCCGGCTGGAGGCCGACTACCGGCTGGCCGACTCCGCGCACGTTTCCTCCGGCTCCTCGCGCCTACGCTGGGCGCTGGCCAAGGCGTGGAAGGCCGCACTGGCCGACCACCGGGCGGCATCGCGCGAGCTGCGGGCCATGCTCAAGGACGGGGAGCCCTCCGTCGCCGACCTCGCCGCACTCGGGGACTCCCTGCTGAACTCGCTGTGCCCGGTCTGGGTCGGTTCCCCGCTGCTGATCCCCGCCACCGTGCCTGCAGGAATGGAATTCGACGCGGTCATCCTGCTGGATGCCGATTCGCTCTCGCTGCGCTCGGTGCTGGGCTCCATTTCGCGCTCCGGGCAGGTCATCGCGTTCGGCGACACCATGATGGGCGCCCCGAACCCGTTCGAGGTCTCGGTGGATCCCACGGCGCACACCCGCGTCGAATCGGCCCCGATTTCCGCGATGGAATCCCTCCAGGAGGTGCTGCCGCTCATCCGGCTCTCCACCGCCTACCGCGGCATCGACGAGGGGCTCACCGAGTCCCTCTCGCACGACTTCTACGCCGGTTCGCTCTCCCGGCTGCCCGCCGCCCGCTCGCTGGGCGCCGGCACCCCGGCCCTGAAGGCCGAGTACGTGCCGGACGGCACCGGGTCCCTGGGCGCCGACGGTGAATCCGTCGAGACCACCGTGGCGGAGGTGCAACGCGTCGTCGACCTGGTCTTCACGCACCTGGCCCGCCGCGGCGACACCACCCTGGCCGTCATCGCCGGCAACCGCCGGCACGCCGCCGCCATCGCCGAGGGCATCCGCGTGCAGCTGCCCAACCACCCCTGGGCGACGAAGTACTTCCGCGCCGCCAAGGAACGCTTCCTGGTCACCAGCGTCGACCGCCTGGCCGGGCTGCAGCGCGACGCCATCATCCTCTCGGCGGGCTACGGCCGCACCACCCACGGCAAGACGGTGCACGACTTCGGCGCCCTGTCGCAGCCCGGCGGCGACGAGCTGTTCGTCAACGCCGTCACCCGCGCCCGCGAGTCGATGGTGCTGGTCTCGGCGCTGCGCCCGCAGGACATGGACCTGGCGCGCATGCGCTTCGGCGCCTACCGCTTCCTGGAGCTCTTCGGCCGGGTGCTCGGCGGGGATTCGGGCATGTCCTCGACCGCCACGCCGCTACAGGACCCGCTGGTCACCGACCTGATGTCCCGGCTCGCCGAGCGCGGGGCCATCGTCACCCAGCACTACCGCGGCGTGCTGGACATCGCCGCACACGCGCTGGACGTCACCGGCAACGGTGCGGCCGTGCCGCTGGCCGTGGTGTACGACGGCACCCAGGGCTACCGGGAACTCTCGGTGCGCGAGCGCAGCCGCCTGCGCCCGCAGCTTTTCGAGGCCCTGGGCTGGCGCTATGTGCCGCTGTGGACCATCGACGTGTTCTCCGACCCCGACAAGGTCGCCAACGAGCTCGCCGGCTTCCTGGCGCTTGACGCAGCCACGGGCAACGACGCAGCCCCCGGCGGCTCCACCGGTCCATCGACCGGCGGTTCGCGGAATGCCGGACGCCGGGAGTCGGACCTGGCCGATGCGTAGCCATGTCCGATGAGCCCGAAGCGCCGCGGCGAAAGAAACCGCGGCGCTTCACCGCACCCCCGCAACAGGTCAGCGAGTCGGCACTGGTCGGCGTCTTCGAACTGCCGCACGGAGCCGGACGCCCGGCGACGCTCCCGTCCACGGATGCCGGCACAGGGGTGGAAGCAGCGGCAGATACAGGGCCGGATGCAGGGGCAGATGCAGGGGCAGATGCAGGGGCCACCGCCGATGCTGCGCCTGCAACCACCCCGACACCGGCGAAGCCCGGCGACAAGCGGCCGGTCCTTGACCAGCAGGCGGCGGAAGACGATCCGCGGCGCTGGGGAGATGGGGACGACGACCTCGGCGACTGGCTAAAGTCCCAGCGTCCGCCCCACTGGGACTGATCCACCCGCACTTCCCGCCGACAGCCGCCCGACCTCCCCACCGACGGCCGTCCGCCATCCAAGCGGCCTACGGGTTGACCAGCACCACCGACACCTTGCCCCGTTGCGCCGCCGTGGAGAGCTGCTCGGCACTGCCAGCCCCGGCTCCCACCACGATCAAGCCGCCCTGCCCGGACGCGGTGGAAACGCTCCACGGTTCCTGGCCGTCGGGCTGGACCTGCGCCTCGGTCCACAGGATCGGCACCGCCCGCGCCAGCACCCGCGACTCCAGCTTCGTCTCAAATCCATTGCCCTCGGTCAGCACCACGTCGACGCGCTGCCCCGCCCGCACCAAGGACGCTGTTTGCTCGTCATCCAGGCGCAGCGGCACCGCGACTGATCCGGGTGCGAGTCCGGCCAGGAGCCCGGGCCCGATGACCATCGTGGGAAACACCGGCGTCCCGGCCAACAACGGAATCGCCAGCCGGGAGCCGGCGGCCGGCGGCTGGTTCCCGTAGGTGCCCTCTGGCGCCAGCGAACGCGGAACCGATTCGCGGCTCAGGTCCTCTGGCCGCAACAGGGAGCCGACGGGCAGGTCCCGGCCCGCCACCAGCACATCGATGCGTTCCTCCGTTGCGGGGGCGAGCACCGCCAGGGACACCGCCAGCGAGAGCATGGCGAGCGCCGCGGCAAGGTGCCTGCGGTACTTGGCAAACAATTCCCTGCCCGAGCGGCGGGGAACCCGGGCAGACGGAAACTGGCGCGGTACTTCGGTACGGCGAAAAAGTGACATGCATTAAGCAACGCATGGGCCCCACCCAAACGGATGAGGCCCTTGACGAGGTTGTTATGCCGCCGGGTAGCGACAATCCTGTGCGAGGAAGTGCATCCCGGTTCCCCGGGACCCGGGGGAAATGCGGGTCGGGCGGCATTCGGCACCCAGGAGGACCGCGCCTAAGCGGAAGTCGACGCCGAGGCGGAAACCTTGCTCGGGCTGCTGCTGCCGGTGCTGCTGCTGCTGGTGCTGCTGGTGCTGCTGGCGGCCGGGGTGCTGGAGCTTGTGGTGGAGCGCGAGTCGTTGCGGTAGAACCCGGAACCCTTGAACACCACGCCAACGCTGTTGAACTTCTTGCGCAACGCTCCCTGGCATTCGGGGCAGATGGTCAGTGCCTCGTCGCTGAAGGACTGGACAACCTCCATGGCATGGCCACAGTCCTTGCAGGCATAAACATAGGTAGGCATATTGATCCTTTCGCACGGGCGATGCGTGCCTGGCCGCGGGGGCCGGAGCACCTGGCGGCGCGGCCGGTCACCCGGACAAGCGACTGTTGAAGAGGGGAATGCGGGCACCGGGGGCGCCCGCCTACACCAATTCTATCGCACGTCCCGGCGGCTACTTGGTGAGGTTACGCACGCCGGAGGGCAGCGCGACGGCCTCGACGCGCTGGTCGAAGGGTTCGACGGGGAAGTGGCCGGCCGGTACGAACTCGTGCTCGAAGGCGATGCTCAGCAGCTTCGGGCGGCGCGCGGATTCCGGCAGGGACTGGATGAAGCGGTCGTAGTAGCCGCCGCCCTGCCCCAGCCGGTCCCCGTTTTCATCCACTGCCTGCGCCGGGACCAGGATGACGTCGACCTCCGCCATCAGCTCGGAGCCGTGGCGTTCGCCCACCGGTTCATCGATGGGCCCGGCTGCACTGCGGGCCATCTGGACCCCCGGGTACCAGCGGGACCAGGACAGGCGTCGCAGAGGCTCGCAGATCGGGACGTAGATCGTGTAGCCGGCGGTGTGCAGTTCCACCAACAGGGAGGCGGTGGGCGGTTCGGAGCCGTAGGACAGGAAGAAGGTCAGCGTCCGCCGCGGCGCGTTGTGCACCAGCCACGGGATCAGGTGGCCGGCCAACGACGCCATCTCCGATTCGCGCAGGGCAGGTCCCATGGCACGGCGGCGGGCGCGCAACAGGTTTCGGACTTCATCCTTGGGGTTCATCTCGCTCACATTCCACAGTCTAGGTCCGTGAGATGCGCGAGGTGGAAACCGCGCGACCTGGAAATCGGGCGACGCGGAAACCGGGTGGGAGCGCGGGAGCCCCCGAGCCAAGCATCCCCCCTGCTACCCGCGGCGGCCCGGCGGGTCGCCACGGGCAAGTTCCCGGCAGTGCGCCGTCGGTCGGCACGGTCGGCCCGGTCGGCACCGGGGGAATAGCTAAGATTGGTGCATGTCCGAATTTGATCGCCACTGGCCCGTCACCGTGCAGGGGCCGCGATTGCTGCTGCGCCCTCTGCGCCGCCGTGACAAGGCCGAATGGATGCATCTGCGCCGCAGCAACGACCGCTGGCTCGCCCCTTGGGACGCGACCCTGCCCGAGGGCACCGGGTACCCGGCGGACTTCGGACAGATGGTCGCCACGCAGAACCGCTCGGCGCGCCAAGGCCAGTGCCTGCCCTGGGCCATCGCCCTGCCCTCCATCCACACCAGACGCGCCCCGATCGTCGGGCAGCTGACGGTCTCCTCGATCGTGTGGGGCGCGGCGCGCAGCGGTTCCATCGGATACTGGGTCGACGCGCAGCACGCCGGGACCGGGATTGCGCCCGAAGCCGTCGCCATGGCGGTGGACCATTGCTTCACGGTCATGGGGCTGCACCGCATCGAAATCAACATCCGCCCGGAAAACGGCGCCAGCCTGCGCGTGGTCGAGAAGCTGGGCTTCCGCGACGAGGGCGTGCGCAAGGACTACCTGCACATCAACGGGCAGTGGGCCGACCACCGCAGCTTCGCGTTGACCGCAGCGGAAGTCCCGGAGGGCATGCTCAACCAATGGCTGGCCAGGACGCCGTAGCCAGTACGCCGTAGCGAGGACGCCGGCAAGGTCAAAATGTGGCGATATCGCAAATTAGTCCAGAGTATTGCCGGACACACCGGGTTGAATGCGGCACCATCCGCCGAAGCATGCTTAATGTGGTTGACGTGGACGTTTCACATTGACAACAATTTTGGGCGACGAAGCAGGACGCCGGGGGGAGTTGCACTGGATGGAAGCGCCACAACGGGGTAAATCGGCCGCTGCAAGGCGACGCCGTGGCAATCCGCAGGAGAAGTCAGTCGCCAGCCGACGGAGGAGCAACATGGCACCGGTAGCATCCAACGCTTCAGTCGCGTCACCATCGACTGGGCAGCGACCCTTGCGGATTTTTTACGACCGGGTGGCCATCGCCCTGCTCGGCTGCCTCTCCGTGCTGGCCCTGCCCATCGGCGGCGTGCTGGCCTTGGCGGGCGTGTTCTCCGGATGGGTGCCGTTGGTTGCCCTGCTCCTGGCCTTTGCAAGCTTCTCCGCGCTGCGCGGCCTGGCCGTGCGGGACAGGCGCGCCAAGCTGCTCGCCCGGCTGGAAACCACGCGGACCCGCGCCATGGAAACTGGTCGCGCCCCGAGCCCCGAACCGGCCCGCAAGACCGCGGTCGTCTTCGACGCCCAGCCGAACTCCAACAAGCGTGCCCCGCGCCTGACCGTGGAGGAATTGCGTGCCGAGGCACTGCGCATCGCCCACAAGGGTGCTGCCCTCCAGCGCCCCGAGGGCTGGGAGCCCACCGAGATCCCGTTGCCGCAATACGTCGTGGCCAACACCGTCCAGCGTCCGGCCCCGGCCCCGCTGCAGGCAGCTGCCGAGCTGAAGGCGTCCAGCACCGCTACGCTGCGTGCCCAGGAGGCCGCCGCCCGCCTGGCCGAAGCCGCCGGGACCGAAGGCGACGGCACCGACGACGTGCAGAAAATTCCCGCCATCCCGGCTGCCCCGCTGACCCAGCCGGTCCAGCCGGCCCGGCCCGTCGAGGCAACCGGGACCACCTCTGAGGTGTCCACGGATCCGGGGTACACCGGCGCCCAGCCCACCGGCACCTCCGATCCCGTGGGGAAGCCGGCGGCGGAGAACACTGCCGTCCGGGCACCGCGCGCCGAGGCCACCGACCGCATCAACCTCGACGACGTCATGCAGCGTCGCCGAGCCTGAGCCGCCACACCCCCCGTCTGCACCGATGAGCGCCAGCGCACCGGGCCCGGCCGACGCGGCGCAGCTTGCCGCGTTGGCCGCGGCCGTCCCCGAGCTGGTCCGCCGACTCGGCGGCAGCGGACCCATCGGCACCTGGGACCTTGAGGCCAACCGGTTGCGCATCCAGCATCGGCCCGGGGCCGGGATCAGCGCGATGTACCGCATGCCCGCGGGCACCGGATTCAACGAGCTGGGCGCCACCACCGAGAAGATCGCCGTCCCCGGCGTCGCAGCCACCACCATCGGCGCCGGCCCGCACACCCCCGGGATCACCGTCAGCGGCTGGATCCACCCCCGCGACCCCATGCTGCCCGACCTGGCCTCCGCCGCCGACCGGGCGCACGTGCAGCGGACCTGGGGCGAGGGAGAACGGCTCACGGGACTGAAGACCGTCGCCTACCGGCCACTGCGCCGCGCGGTGCTGCGCGCGACGTTCACCACGCTGGGACCGCTGCGCATCCCACGCACCGTCTTCCTGAAGGTGGGACACGCCCCCGCGATCACCGGGCTGCGCCTGCGCCACGAACTGCTCGCCGGCACCGGCATCCCGGTCCCTGCAATGCTGGGCCCGCGCAACCCCGGGATCCTGGCGCTGGAGGCCGGCCGCGGCGAATCGCTCGGGGCGGCCATCCGCCGGCACTCGGGAGCGGACCTTGACCCCAACGACTTCATCGCGCTGCTCGATGCGCTGCCGGCAGGGGTGATGCAGCTGGACGCCAGGGCTGCCTGGAGCGATTCGATCCAGCGCTACCGCCAGGCGGCCACGCTGGCTCTCCCGCACCGGGCCGCGGAGCTGGAGACGCTCGCGGCGCGGATCGCGGCGCACCTTTCCGCCTCAGACCGCGGCGAATTGGTGCCGGCGCACGGGGACTACTACGACGCCAACATCCTGCTGGAGGCCGGATCGATCAGTGCGCTGCTTGACCTCGACTCGCTGGGGCCGGGGTACCGGGTCGATGACCTGGCCTGCCTGCTGGGGCACTTGGCGATCCTGCCGTCGTTGGGGGAGAAGAACCGGGAGGCCGGCCCGGCGCTGGAGCGCTTCGGCGCGGTCTTTGAACGCCACGTCGATCCCCGCGCCCTGTGGGCGAGGTCGGCAGGGGTGGCGTTGACGCTGATTGCCGGTTCCCGAGGGCTCGGTGCCGACACGTGGGAGCAGGTGGCCGAGGCCCGGCTGCGGACGGTGGAGGAGCTGGTGCGACGCTCCGACGCGTTCGCCTGAGAGGATCCGCACCGTCTGGGTCCACGTCTTGGTCCACGTCTAGGTCCACAAGCACCCGGGACCTGCACTCCGGAACCCGCACTCCGGAACCCGCACTCCGGGACCCGCACCCGGAACCTGCGCGCCGGAACCGCCGGCAGGGCACCGCCCTAGTTCGGAAGGTCCTCGGGGATCGGCCCGCCCAGTCCCTTGTGGTGGCCGAAGACCAGCGTCGTTTCGGTGTGTCCCACGGACTCGTCGGTGGCCAGGTTGTCCAGCACCCAGTCGCGCAGGGCCTCGGTGGAACTCACGGCGATGTGCAGCAGGTAGTCGGTGACCCCGGAGACATGGAACATCGAAAGGACCTCCGGCAGCCGCGGCATCTTCTCGGTGAACCTGTCGATCTGCACGCGGTCGTGCACGCGCAGCTTCACCGAGATCAGCGCCTGCACGCTGCGCCCCACTGCCGGCAGGCTGACCTCCGCGTGGTAGCCGGTGAGCACCCCGCGCTCCACCAGGGCGCGGGTCCGCAGCAGCGCCGTGGACGGTGCGATCCCGGTGCGCTGCGCCAGCAACGCGTTGCTGATGCGTGCGTCATTGACCAGTTCCTGAATAATCCGACGGTCAACGGCGTCAAGTTCAACCGGTTGTTGCGGAAAAGTTGAAGGTGCCATGCTGATATTCCATCACAGTTGTGCTCGATCGGGAGATTTGGACCCCGGGGAAAACCCCTGCACACCCTAAAATGGACTCATGACTACCCCCGAACCCCAGGTCCACCGCGGCTTTGACACCCGGCTTGCCGCCTACTGCGTGGTGATCCGCGACGGAGCCATCCTGCTGGCGCTGTGGGACATGCGCGAGCGCGATGCCGGATTCGTGCCGCGCTGGACCTTGCCCGGCGGCGGCGTGGAACTCGGCGAGGACATCGATGCCGGAGCCGTGCGCGAGGTGGAGGAAGAGACCGGCTACACGGTGCGCATCGATTCGCTGCTCTCCGTGGACTCGGGCCTGATCCCGGCACACAAGCGCTACAGCGGCACCGAGTACCCCATGCAGACGGTCGCGGTCATCTATGCGGCCACGGTGACCGGCGGGGAGCTACGGCACGAGGCCAACGGCACCACCAGCCAGGCGGCCTGGTTCCGGCTCGAAGACGTCGCCGGGCTGAACCGCGTGGACCGCGTGGACGCCGCCATCGGGCTATACAGCGAACACCTGCGCAAGGAAAGCACCAGATGAGCGAAACGAACCACCCGCATCGCCACCGCCGCGCCCGGTGGTTTCGTGCCCCGGGGCTTCGCGCGCTCGGGCTCGGCGCCGCGCTGCTGGCCCTGGCCGGGTGCACCCCGGACGCCCAGGTGCCCATCTCGCAGGAGCAGACGGAACGTGAGCTGGTGCTCGTGCAGCGGCCCGATGCCACCTCCCAGGCCCTGGGCCACGCCTACAGGGACATCTTGGTCGACGCCGGGGTGTCGGCGCGCCTGGCGGAACCCGCGGCGGATCCGGTCGCGGAGGTCTTGGCCGGCCGGGCCGACGTCGCCGTGGCCGGATCCAGCGAGCTGCTCGCGGCCCTGGGCGAGGTCCCGGGTGCCAAGGACGACCAGGACCCGCAGAACGATGGCGACGCGTCCGACGCGTCCGGTGCGTCCGGTGCCCCGGGGTCCCCGGCTGCACCCGGAGACCTGGACGCAGCTGCCGTCAACACCCGATTGCATACGCTGACTCCAGAGGGCTTCGCCGTGCTGGACACCGCCGAGGCCGAGCGCACCGGGACCCTGGTCGTCACCGCCGCCACCGCCGCGGGCGAAAAGCTGGCGACCATCGACCAGCTCGGCCCGCTCTGCCCCGAGCTGGACTTCGGCATGACCCGTACGGTGCGGGCCACGCTCCTGCCGGCGCTTGGCCTGAAGGCATCGTGCACCCCCCGGGCGATCGTCGAGCTCACCGATGACCAGGCGCGCGGCGTCCTGCCGGTGATCAGCGATGCGGTCCAGGTGCAGGCGACGACGCTCGCGAATTCCGGGATCCAAGACAACGCCCTGGTGGTGCTGCAAGGTTCCGCCTCGCTCTTCGCCCCGGAAGCCCTGACCCCGGTGACCACCACCGACGGGGTGGGTCAGGATGCGATCGAGGCCATCAACAAGCTCTCCGCCGCGCTGAAGCAGGAGGACCTGCAGGACATCAACCGCATGGTCTCCGGCCGCGACGCGCTGCACCCCAAAAAGGCCGCCGCCGACTGGCTCGCCGACGAATCGCTGGTCAGCGCCCCATGATGACGCGCGGGCTTCACACTCGGCAGCCCCGCGAGGTTGCCTTGCTCACAGTCCGCGCCCGCCCCCGGCCCACAATGAGAAAGTAAGAGCATGCCAGAATTCAAGCAGTCCACGAAACTCCACAACGTCCTGTACGACATTCGCGGGCCGCTGCTGGAACACGCCCAGCGGATGGAGGCCGAGGGCCACCGGATCCTGAAGCTGAACATCGGCAATCCCGCGCCCTTCGGCTTTGAGGCACCGGACGCGATCCTGGTGGACATGATGCGCAACCTGCCGCAGGCGCAGGGCTACTCGGACTCCCGCGGCATCTTCTCCGCCCGCACCGCGGTCTCCCAGTACTACCAGACCCGCGGCATCCAGTCGATCAGCGTCGATGACATCTACCTGGGCAACGGCGTTTCCGAGCTGATCACGCTGTCGCTGAATGCGCTGCTGAACAACGGCGACGAGGTGCTGATCCCGGCCCCGGACTACCCGCTGTGGACCGCCTCGGTGTCGCTGGCCGGGGGCACCCCGGTGCACTACCTGAACGTCGAGGAGGAAGGCTGGCTGCCGGACCTTGAAGACATGGAAGCGAAGATCACCCCCCGCACCAAGGGCGTGGTGATCATCAACCCGAACAACCCCACCGGTGCCGTCTACCCGAAGGAGACCCTTGAGGGGATCCTGGAGCTGGCACGCAAGCACAACCTGGTGGTGTTCTCCGACGAGATCTACGAGAAGATCCTGTACGACGACGCGGTGCACATCAACACCGCCGCGCTGGCCGACGACGTGCTCATCCTGACCTTTTCCGGGCTCTCCAAGGCCTACCGGGTCTGCGGCTTCCGCTCCGGGTGGATGGCCATTTCCGGGCCCAAGCACCTGGCCAGCGACTACATCGAGGGCATCAACCTGCTCACCAACATGCGCCTGTGCGCCAACGTGCCCGGCCAGCACGCCATCCAGACGGCGCTGGGCGGCTACCAGTCCATCAACGACCTGATCCTGCCCGGCGGGCGGCTGAAGGAACAGCGCGACATCGCGTTCGACATGCTCAACGCGCTGCCCGGGGTCAGCTGCCAGCAGGCAAAGGGCGCGCTGTACCTCTTCCCGAAGCTGGACCGGGAAATGTACCCCATCCACAACGACGAGGCCTTCGCGCTGGAACTGCTCAAGCAGCAGAAGCTGCTGGTCTCCCACGGCACCGCGTTCAACTGGGTGGCCCCGGACCACTTCCGGCTGGTTACCCTGCCGTCGGTGCGCGACCTGCAGGACGCCATCGGCCGCATCGGCGAGTTCCTCGAGGACCTGCGCGAGGGCAAGGTCGGCGTCTAGGTCAGGCACCGGCCCCGCTGCCGCCGGTGCCCGGGCGAGGACCCCGGCACCGGCCGGTTCACGGCACGTCCCCCCCTGCCGAGCAGGTGGTGACGCCGGTCATCGGCACAGGTCATTGGCGCAGGTCATTGACGGGATGGCGCCGCCAGGTGTCGTACGCTGAAAGCCCTGGCCCCCCATCCCGAAAGCGGCACGCATGAGCAAGAAGACTAAGATCGCGGTTCCCTCCGTTCCCTTCGATGAACCCGCGCACCGGTTGTTCGCGGCCGGGGCGGATTTCCGGCTGGCCGATGTCGCCCCGACCGCGAAGCCGGGCTACCTCGGCGACAAGAAGAGCGGCGCCGTGGACCTGGCGGCCGTCGGCGCGGCGCTGGGCGAATTGCAGGAGCGGTTCTTCGCCGCCTCGCGGGCAGGTGCCCCGCACAAGATCCTGCTGGTGCTCCAGGGGATGGACACCTCGGGCAAGGGCGGCATCGTGCGCCACGTCGTCGGGACCGTCGATCCGCAGGGCGTCAGCCACCACGCCTTCAAGGCACCCACCGCCGCCGAGGCCAAGCGCGATTTCCTCTGGCGCATCGCGCGCCAGCTGCCCAAGAGCGGGTATATCGGGGTCTTTGACCGCTCGCACTACGAGGACGTGCTGATCCACAAGGTCAGGGAGCTTTCGCCGGCGGAGGAGATCGAGCGCCGCTACGGCGCCATCAACGACTTCGAGCAGAACCTGGCGGACAAGAACACCACGATCATCAAGGTCATGCTGCACATCTCCAAGGACGAGCAGCGCGCGCGCCTGTCCGAACGCCTGGAGCGTGAAGACAAGCACTGGAAGTTCAATCCCGGGGACATCGACGAGCGCGGGTACTGGGATGACTACATGGGCGCCTACGAGGCCGCCATCCAGCGCACCGGCACCGTCGCGGCGCCGTGGTTCGTCGTCCCGGCGGACCGGAAATGGTACGCCCGGCTGGCGGTGGCCACGCTGTTGCGCGAGGCACTGGAGGCCATCGACCCGCAGTGGCCGGCAGCAGACTTCGATGTCGCAGAGCAGCGCCGCCGGCTGGCCGCTTCCTAGGGACCTGCCGCAAAACACGCGCCGCAAAACACACGCCGCAAAATTCACGCCGCGGGACCCGGTAACCTCACTCGGGGGAGGACGCCCCGTTGTCCTTGCGCGCGGCGTCCAGGCGCGCGGTGGCACCCTGCAGCCAGGCCTCGCACCGGGCGGCCAGCGCCTCGCCGCGTTCCCACAGAGCCAGGGACTGCTCCAGTGTGGCGGCACCGGCCTCGAGCTGCGCGACGACGGCCACGAGTTCCTCGCGCGCCTGCTCGTAGCTCAGCGCGGCGATGTCGTTGGTTGCTGCTTCGGGGTTCATGGGGTGTTTCCTTCTTCCGGGGTGTGGCTGTGGGTGACGGTGGCGGCGAGCCGCCCGCGGGCCAGGCGCACCTGGACCTCGCTGCCGGTCGGGGCCTGCTCGGCGGAGCGGACAATGTCCCCGGATTCCAGCTGGATGACCGCATAGCCGCGGTCAAGGGTCTGCTGCGGGGACAGGGCGCGGACCTGGGCGCGCAGGTGCGCAATGGAATCGTGGCCGCGGGCCAGCGAGGCGCGCATGGCCAGGGTGCTGCGTTGGCCCAGCCGCACGAGGTCCTCGCGCCGTCCCTGCACCATGGATTCCGGGTTGGACAGCACCGGGCGTGCCCGCAGCGAGGCGATGCGCTGGGTCTCGCGCTCCACGTTGGCGCGCACCGCGCGGTCCAGCCGGTTCCGGGCCTGGGCCAGGTTGGCCAGCTCCTCGGCGAGGTCGGGCACCACGCGCTTGGCGGCGTCGGTGGGGGTGGAGGCGCGCACGTCGGCCACGTCGTCAAGGATCGGACGGTCGGCCTCGTGCCCGATGGCGGAGATCACGGGGGTCGTGCAGGCGGCGACCGCGCGCACCAGGTCCTCGGAGCTGAAGGGCAGCAGGTCCTCCAGCGCGCCGCCGCCGCGGGCGATGATGATCACCTCGACGTCGGGGTTGGCGTCCAGCTCGCGCAGCGCGGCGGTGACCTCCGCGACGGCGTTGACACCCTGGACGGCGGTGTTGCGGATGTCGAATTGGACGGCGGGCCAGCGCAGCGTGGCATTGCGCACCACGTCCTTTTCCGCGTCCGAGTCGCGCCCGGTGACCAGCCCGATGCGGCCAGGCAGCAGCGGCAACGGCCGCTTGCGCGCGGGGTCGAAGAGGCCCTCGTCGAAGAGCGCGCGGCGCAGGCGCTCCAGGCGGGCCAGCAGGTCGCCGAGCCCCACGGGGCGCAGATCCGAGGCGTTGAGCGAGAGCCGGCCGGTCTTGGCGTAGAAGCTGGGCTTCACCCGCGCCACCACGCGGGAGCCGACCTCCGGGGGCGTGTCCAGCGAGCGCATCACCGAGGCCCAGACGGTCACCGAAAACGAGTAGTCGACATCCACGTCGCGCAGCGTCAGGTAGGCGTGGCCGTTGCGGACATTGGCCTCCAGCAGCTGGCCCTCCACCCAGGATTCGGGGGAGTTCTCAATGTGCTGCTTCAATTTTTCGCTCAGCACCCGCAGCGGCCAGGGGTTCTGCGGGGTGGTCGCCGCGGCGGTGCGCGGCAGCGAACCTTGTGCTTCTTGTGCTTGCTCCACGTGGGTGCGCGCCTTCCTTGGTGCTGGATTTCGAAACTACACCAACTCCCATTGATACCAGTAACGTGGGACAAAACGCTGCTGCCGGGCACCAGTGCCCCCGCACCGGCGCCGAACCAGCAGGAGCAACGTGAGAATCGCAACAGCCGCCCGCAATATCCTCGCCATCGTCCTGCTGGTGCTCGCCGTGCTGTTGGGCACCGGGTCGCTGCTCGGGTCCGCGGCCACCACCGTGGTCGACACCCCCGAACCGCTCCAGCGCATCCTAGGCCCACTGGCCACCGAGCCCCAGCTGCGCCGGGTGCTGCCCGGTGAACTCGGCGCCGCGTTGGAAGAGCGGATCACCGGGGGCGCCGCGGTGCCCCCGCAGTTGGCCGGCGCGCTGCAAAACGCCATCGCCGCCGCCGGTGCGGCGATGCTCGATGACCCTGGGTTCCCCGCCGCGTGGGAGCAGACCATCGAAGAGGCCAGGGCCGACTTCACCGCCCGCATGGCCGAAGCGAAGGGCACCGAGCAGGTCACGCTGCGCCTTGACCTGGCCCCGCTGCTGGGCAGCGGATGGGACACGCTGCAAGCATCCCTCGAGGGCTCGGTGCTCGGCGCCCTGCTGCCCACCGACGTCTCGATGCCGCCGGCGGTGCTGGAGACCGGCTGGCCCGACGCCCAACAGCTGCCAACCCAGACCCTGAACACCTGGCTGGCCGTGGCGCGCGGCTGGCCCTGGCTGTTGGCCGGGGCGCTGGTTGCGGCCGCGGCCGGGTTGCTGCTGGCCTCCAGGGGCGGGCGGCCATGGGCGGTGTTCGCCGCCGGGTGCACGGCCCTGGCACTGGGCGGCGCGGCGCGCCTGTGGTTCGCCGTCCTCGGACCGGATATCGCCCCGGCGCAGGGAGCCGCCGTGGAGAGCTTGGTCACCGGCAGACTGCTGGGCGCACTGGAGGAAGAGGTCGGGAGAATCGCCGCGATCCTTGGCGGCGGCGGCATCGTGCTGGTGATCGCGGGAATCGGGTGGGCCATCATGGCCGGCCTCGCCGCGCGTCGGGCCCCGCACCGCGGCTAGGCCGGTGGCTGAATCCACACCCCCGATTTTGCGTGCCCCAGTAGACTTGGAGCCATGGCTACCAGTTCCACCGTTCAGGTCTCCCTTCCGATGCCCAAGATCCCGCGAACCCGTCGCACACCGGCCGACATCGCCGCCGCAGCACCGGTGAGCGGGGAACGCAACGTCCTGTTGGCCGCCCCGCGCGGCTACTGCGCCGGCGTCGACCGAGCCGTCATCGCGGTGGAAAAGGCGTTGGAGCACTACGGCGCGCCGGTCTACGTGCGCAAGCAGATCGTGCACAACCTCCATGTGGTCTCCACCCTTGAGGCGCGCGGCGCGATCTTCGTGGAGGAAAACGAGGAGGTGCCCGAGGGCGCACTGGTCGTATTCTCCGCCCACGGCGTTTCCCCGGCAGTGGTGCAGTCCGCCGCGGACCGCAACCTGCGCACCATCGACGCCACCTGCCCGCTGGTCACCAAGGTGCACAAGGAGGCCGTCCGCTTCGCCAAGGACGACTATGAGATCCTGCTGATCGGGCACGAAGGCCACGAAGAGGTCGAGGGCACCTACGGCGAGGCGCCGGAGCACACGCAGATCGTGAACAACCCCGACGAGGCCGACACCATCGAGGTCAAGAACCCCGATAAGCTCATCTGGCTCTCGCAGACGACCCTGAGCGTGGACGAGACCATGGAGACCGTGCGACGCCTGCGCGCCCGCTTCCCCAACCTGCAGGATCCGCCCAGCGATGACATCTGCTACGCGACGACCAACCGCCAGGCAGCGATCAAGGCAGTGGCCCCGCAGAGTGAACTGGTCATCGTCGTCGGTTCCTCGAACTCGTCGAACTCGGTGCGCCTGGTCGAGGTGGCCCTGGAATACGGGGCGAAGGCCGCATACCGCGTGGACTACGCCTCCGAGGTCGACGAGACCTGGTTCGAGGGCGTGGCCACCGTCGGGGTGACCTCCGGCGCCTCGGTCCCCGAGGTCTTGGTGCGCGATGTGCTGGCCCTGCTGGCCGAGTACGGCTACGGCACCGTCGAGGAAGTCACCACGGCGCAGGAAGACATCCTCTTCTCTTTGCCCAAGGAGATCCGCGCCAAGCTCAAGGAGGCCGGCGACGACTCCCGCGGCCCGGGCGGCCGCATTACCAAGTCTGACATCAGCAGCTAGTTTCCCGCATGGCTCCCGCAACGGGGCTGTAACCGGACTCGTGGCGCGGTCCCCACCGCTTGGTGGGCTCCGCGCCACTGCCCATTAACCACCCAAGGGCCGCCTGTAGATGGCCGATCAACCGATGGCCGCCTCAGTCCCGGGCGTCGCGCCGTGCCAGCGGAAGCACGCCCGGCGCCGTGGCCTCGACCGTATCCGCGTCGGCCGCCTCGAGCAGCTCACCGGCTCCGAGCGCCCGCGGTGTCGCCTCGATGACCGGTAGGCCGTGCAGCGCCGCGGCCGGATCGTGTTCGGAACCGAGCCCGGGATCGAGGTCCCTGATGCGCCGGGCGCTGGGCAAAACCCGGGATTCCAGGGCACCGACGAACGCGTTGTACTTCTCCACGCTGCCGCGCAGCGAAGCGCCCAGCTTCGACACGTGCCCGCCCATGGTCCCGAGCCGTTCGTACAGCTCACGGGACTGCACAAACAGTTCGCGCGCGTTCTCCGTCAAAAGCTCTTGCCGCCACGCGAACGCCAGCCCCTTGAGCATGGCCAGCAGCGTGGCGGGGGACGCCAGGGCGACGTTCTTGCCGAAGGCATGGTCCAGCAGCGCCGGATCCGCGCCCAGCGCGTCGGCGAGGAAGGATTCGGCGGGCAGGAAACACACCACCAGCTCGGGGCTGCCGTCCACGGCAGTCCAGTAGGACTTGGCGGCCAGGGCGTCGACGTGGCGGCGCAGCGCCTTGGAATGCTCCTGCATCTGTTCCCTGGCCCCGGCGCGCGAGGCGGCATCCGAGGCCGCCGAGAGCTCCTGGGCCTTCAGGTAGGCCGCCAGCGGGACCTTGGAGTCCAGCACAATCATCTTGTTTCCCGGCAGCCGAACCACCATGTCGGGACGCAGTCCCTCGGAAGTGCGCAGTTGTTCGCTGAAGTCGACGTGGGCCAGCATGCCGGCGGCCTCGACGACGCGGCGCAATTGCAGCTCGCCCCACGTGCCGCGTGCGGCATTGTTGCCCAGCGCCGCGGCCAGCGAACCGGTGGTGCGCAAGAGCTCGGAGTCGTTGTGGGCGGCCTGCACCAACTGCTCGCTGAGCTGGCCGAATTGCTCCACGCGGTCCCGCTCCAGCGTCGAGACCTGCGCACCTACCCGGCGCAGTTGTTCGGCGACCGGAGCCAGGGCCTGGAGCACCGACTGGTCCTGGCTCCCGCGCGCACGGTCCTCGGTGACCCGCTCGCGCAATTCCGCCACCTGGGCCTGGGCCCCTGCCAACAGCTGCGCGGTTTGTGCCAGTTCATCGCGCTCAATTAAGGCCTGTGCACGTGCGGCCGAGAGCGGAGCGCGGTTCACGAACCACCACGTGCCGACACCCAAAATGAATCCCACGACCAGCGAGCAAAGGGCCGCAACCCACACCAAAGCATCCATGACACAAACCATGCCAGCACCCACCGACGGTTTTGGACGGTAGACTCTATTCCCGTGGCTCTTACAATCGGAATCGTCGGACTGCCCAATGTCGGCAAGTCAACAATGTTCAATGCTCTTACCCGCGCGCAGGTCCTCGCGGCCAACTATCCGTTCGCGACCATCGAACCCAATGTGGGTGTCGTGCCGTTGCCCGATGCGCGCCTGAAGGTGCTCGCCGGGATCTTTGGCTCCGAGCGCATCCTTCCGGCAACCGTGTCCTTCGTGGACATCGCCGGCATCGTCAAGGGTGCCTCCGAGGGTGAAGGCCTGGGCAACAAGTTCCTGGCCAACATCCGCGAAGCCGAGGCCATCTGCCAGGTGACGCGCGCGTTCTCGGACCCCGACGTGATCCACGTCGACGGCAAGGTCGACCCTGCCTCGGACATCGAGACGATCGCCACCGAGCTGATCCTCGCCGACATGCAGACCATCGAGAACCAAATGCCGCGCCTCGAGAAGGAACTGCGCGCCAAGAAGATCGAGGCCTCCTTCATCGAGACGGTCAAGGCCGCGCAGAAGGTCCTTGAAGAGGGCAAGACCCTTTACTCCGCCGGCAAGGCCGCCGGAATCGACATCGACGAGCTGGCCCCGCTGCAGCTGATGACCACCAAGCCGTTCATCTACGTGTTCAACACCGACGAAGAGGGTCTGGCCAACACCGAGATGCAGGCCGAGCTGTCCGCCCTGGTCGCACCGGCCGAGGCCATCTTCCTTGATGCGCAGTTCGAGTCCGAGCTGGCCGAGCTGACCGAGGAAGAAGCCGAGGAAATGCTGGAGGACGCCGGCTACACCGAGTCCGGCCTGGACAAACTCGCCCGGGTGGGCTTCGACACCCTGGGACTGCAGACCTACCTGACCGCAGGTCCGAAGGAAACGCGTGCGTGGACCATCGCCAAGGGTGCCACCGCACCGGAGGCAGCCGGCGTGATCCACACCGACTTCCAGCGCGGCTTCATCAAGGCCGAGGTCTTCGGTTTCGAGGAATTGGTCGAGGCCGGATCCGTCGCCGCGGCCAAGTCCGCCGGCAAGGCACGCATTGAAGGCAAGGAATACATCATGAAGGACGGCGACGTCGTTGAATTTAGGTTCAATGTGTAGGTCCTGACCTCCTTGAATCCTTTTGCGATGGCCGCCTTGAACACGTGTTCTTGGCGGCCATGCGCTTTTTACGAGTAGTTGCCACCTCAAGGCAGCCAGAATTTTTCTGCGTGGCGAACCAGTGACCAAACTCGAAGGCATCATTTCTGACTTGCGTTGGATCCGCCCCGCGGACGCGCCGGCAAAGGACGACCCATCGGGACAAGGACTGTTAAGCAAGTAGCCGTAGTTCCCTTAGAACAGCGGCCAGGGCACCGCAGACATCTCCCCGCTCGGGGCCGGAAACCGCCCTGCCAAGCGCAACCGGTTGCAGCGCGCGGCGAGCGATGCGATTTCTTCGGCGCTGAGCAAGTCCGCCAGGTTTCGGCCCAGCTCACCATGCAGTCCTTCGCTGACACGATCTATGCCGTCTTCTTCGTCGGCGGTTAGGGCGTCTCCTAGCCATCCCCACAGCACCGTGCGCAGCTTGTGGTCACGGTGAAAGGTGAGCCCGTGGTCCACGCCATGCCGGTGTCCGTCAGCCAGGGCAAGGATGTGGTCGCCTTTGCGGTCGGCGTTGTTGACGATGACGTCGAACACCGCCATGCGTCTGAGCGCTGGCGAATCTTCGTGAACGAGGGCGACCATCCGTCCGTCCTCATCTCGTCCCTGGAGAACGTGTTTCCAACCAGTCTCCGGCACGTGGTCCGCCGCGATCAGGTTCACGGCGTTTTGGGCGGGATCCTGCTCCTGCCAGAGCTGCACCATTCCTTCGCCCAGCGGACCATCGCGCAGCCAGGTCTGCGGCACGACGCCCCAGCCGAAGGCCTGCGAGACCAGATAGGCGGCCACCTCCCGGTGGGCCAACGTACCCCGGGGAAAATCCCACAGCGGACTTTCGCCGGCTATCGGCTTATAGACGACCACCACGTCGCCGATGCTGCCGAGAAACGTGGCGTTTGAAGCCGTCGTGATACGGCCGGTGAGAGTCAGCTCGGCGGCCACTAGGTCCGGTGTTGGCATCAGACTTCGGGAAGGGTGCAGGTGTGGCCATCAGCGTCCACGGGATAACCGCAGAGCGGGCACATCGGACGCCCAGCACCCACGATCTCGCGGGTGCGCTTGGCGAATGCGCGGGCGGTGCCGACCGGCATTCGCACGCGCAGCATTTCGGGCTCCTTAGCCCCGTCCTCCTGAAGCGATTTGTCGTTGTCATCAGCATCAGAATCGTCATCGGTGATGGGGTGGGCCTCAATGACGATCTGGGCCGTGGTTGGGTCCCATCCCAAGCTCATGGCCCCAGTGCGAAACTGCTCCTGGACGGCCTCGAGCGGGTCATTGTCGACAAGTTCAATGTGAGTACCCGTGGGAACGCTGAAGCGGTTGCCCTCGACGGTGATGAGCTGGTCGAGGATTTCGTCGATCTTCTCTGCGAGCAGTGCCGACTGCTGTTTCTCCAAGGCAATGCTCACGACCTGCGTCCCTGCGCGCACCTGCAGGTAGAACGTACGCGCCCCCGGAAGGCCAACGGTGCCAACGACGACCCGATCAGGCCAGGAAAATTCGTGAACACTTGTAGGCATGTCAATCATTCTAGGCCCATGAGGCTCATGGCGCCTTGTGCCCTGCACCGCCGCCCACCGGCGCATCGCCAGAGTGGATGCCGTTCGACAACCACGACAGATCACCCGCATCGGTGTTGGTCGCGTAGACGCTCGGCCGACTAACGCCGTATCGCACGATCGATATGGAGGCGGGGCCCACGTTGATTCGCTGGAACAGGTCAAGGTGCATGCCGAGCGCGTCAGCGAGGATCGACTTGATGATGTCGCCGTGACTCACTGCCGCCCACACGGCCCCTGGCCCGTGCTCGGCTTCGAATGCTGCATCGTGGCGTCGAATCGCTGCCACTGACCGAGCCTGCATCGCGGCCAAGGATTCACCGCCCGGAAAGACGACGGCGGACGGCTGCGACTGGACAACCGGCCACAAATCCTCGGTCGCGAGATCACTGAGTAAGCGGCCCTGCCACTGGCCGTAATCGCACTCGGTGAGATCGAGGTCAACTGGCGCGTGCGGCGCGCCCGTCTGGCGATCCAGAATGAACTGGGCGGTCTGCTGACAACGCTCAAGAGGGCTCGACACCACCCCGACCAAGGGCACGGGCGCGAGCCGGTCTCCGGTCAAGGCCGCCTGGTCCCGACCGATCTGGTCCAAGCCGACGCCGACAGCCCGACCGGCCAGCAGTCCAGTGGCATTGGCTGTGGAGCGGCCGTGCCGCACGAGAATAACTGTCGCCATCCACCCAGCCTATCCACCTGCCGTCGACGAACACAGCCCGGACGCCGAGTGTCACCAACCTGATGGCCCAATCCGAGCTATCCGGTTCAGGTGTAGGCACTTGATCTCGTCATGCGTTCTCGCGCGCCCTGCGCCCAAATATCTCGTGACCTCGGGATCTGAGTCGAATTCCAAAAGCCTCGATGAGTTTTCGACCCGGGGGTAACACTGCGGGGAGTGTGCCCGCGATACGGAACCTCAACGATTTCAGGGATATTAATCCATCGCAGTAGTCGGTGGCTTTCGGCTTCGCCGCTTAGTACGCCGCACCGGAATGCGGCAATTGACCAGCCCGCGCATGAAGTTCCTTCGTCCAAGTGAAATTTTCTGCGGAACAGGGGAGGTTTATTGCGCCTGTGCGGTCTATGGATCAAGGGAATTTGTCCGGCGACCGGCGGGTGGCAAATTCCGATTCGAAAAACGCTCGATTCGTCATGGACCGGAGCCCGTAAACAGCATTTGCTGCGTTAGCAGGCTCCATTTATGTGGATTCCGCAGCACTGATCGCTTGGACCCGCTGAAACCGCAGCAATCCCGTTGCAATCATTGGTTGTTTTAGTGCCACGAAGCATGTTTCCTATAGTCAGAACACTAATCGGAAAGGACAGCGGTTCTCAGGTACGTTTCCACCAAGTGAAGGATTTCTCATGAACATGGAAAGTTTCGATTGGGCGGGCATGGCGCAGAAGGTCGCCATCGCCATAATAATCCTGCTGGTGACTTGGCTATTGGCCAAGTTGGTCAAGTGGGTCATTGGAAAACTCGTGGGGCGGGTAAAGGGGTTGCAACGTCAGGGGAATGACGGGCAACAACTTGGGGAATCACTGGGCAAGATTGCGGGACTGATCATCTGGCTCTTTGGACTGGTCGCCATCTTGCAGGTCTTCGCACTTACCGAGGTCCTGACGCCGGTTCAAGATCTGCTGGGTAAGGTCATGGCCTTCATTCCGAACCTCATCGGTGCGGGCATCATTTTCTTCATCGGCTACATGATCGCCAAGATCGTGCGGCAGCTGGTGACCACGGCATTGGGAGCTGTCGATTTCAGCAGGCTGACTGCCAGGTTCAAGAAGGGGCAGCCTGAAGTCGATCCCGTTGCCACTCATGAACAGAACGCCAAGATCATTTCCATCATCGGAAACCTGCTCTTCGCGATCATCATCATTGTGGTGGGCATCAGCGCCCTGCAGGTGCTCGGCATCGCCGCAATCTCCGATCCGGCCCAGCAGATGCTGACCATGATCATGAGCGCGATCCCGCAAATCATCGCCGCGCTGATCCTGCTGGCCATTGGTTACGTCATCGCAAAGTTTGTCGGCACGATCCTGGAAAGCACGTTGCAGGGGATCGGCACCGATTCGGTTGTGCACAGGTGGGGGATCGTCCCCGCCGACAGGAGCGCCTCGGGCATCATCGCGCTGCTGGTGAAGATCGCCATCATGCTGTTCTTCGGCATCATGGCAGCACGTCAGCTGAACTTCCCCGAAGTCACCAACATCCTCAACGACATTCTGGCACTGGGCGGCAACGTACTCTTCGGCGCTTTGATCATCGCCGCAGGATTCCTGATCGCCAACATCGTCGTGTCGATCGTCGGTCCGGGAACGGCGGCGACAGTGATCCGGTGGGCAACGATTGCGCTCTTCATCGCCATGGGCCTGAAGTACATGGGCATTGCGGATTCCATCATCAACATGGCCTTTGGCGCAGTGGTGATCGGCGGCGCACTGGCCGCGGCCCTCGCCTTCGGTCTGGGTGGACGCGATGCGGCAGCAAAAACACTGGAAAAGCTGGAACACAAGCAGCCGCCTCCTGCACCGCCGGCACATGCCGGGCCGGTGAACCCGCTGGGTTAGGCGCCGACATCAACTAACAGCGACGCCGGTACGCGGTGTTGCGAACAAGCAGGGCGGTCTTGGGTATCCACCCCGGGACCGCCCTGTTTGTTGCCGGGGGACACGCCCCAGCGCGGGTTGCCGCAGGACCACAGTGACAGTGGGATCAGGCGTGAATCTTTGCCCCCGTTGACGCTGCGGGCGGGTGGCTCCCGGCGCCCCGCCAACAAGTGTTCATGCGTGAGATAAGGCACGTTTAACACCAGATTTCCCATTAGGACTAGAATGGTTAATTGGGTCAGTCGTGGCCCCGACCCCCGAGACCCAAATTCTCTAGAAGAAGTGAGCCTTTTCGCATGTCAGATACCACCATCATCGCTCGTGAAGACCTGCGCAACGTAGCCATCGTTGCGCACGTTGACCACGGCAAGACCACCTTGGTCAACGCAATGCTCCAGCAGACCGGTGCCTTCGACAGCCACGGTGAAACCGAAGACCGCGTGATGGACTCTGGCGAGCTGGAACGCGAAAAGGGCATCACCATCCTGGCCAAGAACACCACGGTGTTCTACAGCGGCCCGGCGGCCAACGGCCACAACATGACCATGAACATCATCGACACCCCCGGCCACGCCGACTTCGGTGGCGAGGTCGAGCGCGGTCTGTCCATGGTCGACGGCGTTGTGCTGCTCGTGGACGCATCCGAAGGTCCGCTGCCGCAGACCCGCTTCGTGCTGCGCAAGGCACTCGTTGCCAACCTGCCCGTCATCATCGTGGTCAACAAGACCGACCGCCCCGATGCACGCATCGACGGCGTCGTCTCCGATTCCATGGACCTGCTCCTGGGCCTGGCCTCCGACCTGGCTGACGAAGCCCCGGACCTGGACCTGGACAAGATCCTCAACGTCCCGATCGTCTTCGCCTCGGGCAAGGCCGGTTTCGCCTCAGTGAACCAGCCCGCCGACGGCACCATGCCGGACAACGAGGACCTCGAGCCGCTGTTCGAGACCATCATCAAGCACGTTCCGGCCCCGACCTACACCGAGGGCGAAGTCCTTCAGGCACACGTCACCAACCTTGACGCCTCCCCGTTCCTGGGTCGCCTGGCGCTGATGCGCATCTTCAACGGCACCCTGCGCAAGGGCCAGCAGGTTGCCTGGGCCCGCCAGGACGGCGAGCTCAAGACCGTAAAGATCACCGAACTGCTGGCCACCAAGGGCCTGACCCGCGTTCCGGCGGAGTCCGCTGGACCGGGCGAGATCGTCGCAGTTGCCGGCATCGAAGACATCATGATCGGCGAGACCCTCACCGACATCGAAAACCCGAAGCCGCTGCCGCTGATCACCGTTGACCCGCCGGCCATCTCGATGACCATCGGTATCAACACCTCGCCGCTGGCCGGCAAGGTCAAGGGTGCCAAGGTCACCGCCCGCCAGGTCAAGGACCGCCTTGACAAGGAACTGATCGGCAACGTTTCGCTGAACATCCTTCCGACCGAGCGTCCGGATGCCTGGGAAGTCCAGGGCCGTGGCGAATTGGCACTGGCCATCCTCGTTGAGCAGATGCGTCGTGAAGGCTTCGAGCTGACCGTCGGCAAGCCGCAGGTTGTCACCAAGATGATCGACGGCAAGCTGCACGAGCCGATGGAGCACATGACCATCGACGTACCCGAGGAATACCTCGGCGCCGTGACCCAGCTGATGGCAGCCCGCAAGGGCCGCATGACCAACATGGCCAACCACGGTACCGGCTGGTGCCGCATGGAATTCATGGTTCCGGCACGTGGCCTGATCGGCTTCCGTACCCGCTTCCTGACCGACACCCGCGGTGCAGGCATTGCCGCTTCGTTGGCCGAGGGCTACGAGCCATGGGCCGGTCCGATCGAATACCGCACCAACGGTTCGATCGTGGCCGACCGCTCCGGCGTCGTCACCCCGTTCGCGATGATCAAGCTGCAGGAGCGCATGTCCTTCTTCGTGGCACCGACCTCCGAGGTCTACGAGGGCATGATCGTTGGCGAGAACTCGCGCGCCGATGACATGGACGTGAACATCACCCGCGAAAAGCAGCTCACCAACATGCGTGCAGCTTCCTCGGATACCTTCGAGAACATGACCCCGCCGCGCAACCTGACTCTGGAAGAGTCCCTCGAATTCGCCCGTGAGGACGAATGCGTTGAGGTTACCCCGGAGGCAATCCGTATCCGCAAGCTCATCCTGAACGCTGGCGACCGCGCGAAGTCCAACCGTGCCCGGGCAAAGTCCTAACAAGGCACCAGGGCTAACCGCCTCCACCTTGGGCAGCGTCCTGGCCGCTTTGGCGGCCGGGGCGCTTGCCGCCGTGGTGGGAACCATCCTGCATGCCTCGCTGGGCTATGCGGGGGACGTGCCGATTCCCTGGGGCGCCGCCGTGGCGCTGCTGCTGACGGGGGCCCTGGTCTACTGGGTGGGCCTGCTGCGCGGCAAGCTGTGGGTCAGCGCCCTGGCCGGCCTGGCGACGTACGTGTTCGTGGCATTGATCTCGACCGACACGAACAACCACATGATCGTCTCGACCCAGTTCTTCAAGATGCTTCCGGGCCCGGCATTGGCCGGCGGCATGTGGGTGTACGGCATCATCGTCCCGGTCATCGTGGCGATCCTGCTGGTCTCCCGGCAATTGCGCGCCGCAGCACGTACCCGCGGCTGATCCCGGGTGCGGGCCGATAAGGCCTTCACCCAGCGCAACACCAGGACATATATGACAGGACCCCCGCAGAGCTCTGCGGGGGTCCTGTCATTGGTTGGCGGGAGGTTAGGCCGCGCCGGTGGTCTTCTTGGCCGACTTCACGTCCAGGTGGTGTGCCAGGAACAACGAGGTGGCCACACCGTCGGTATCCGAGTCGCGCATGGCGTAGTCCTCGATCACTGCATGGATGCGTGACATCATTTCCTTCTGGGTGCTTTCGCTGAGCTTCAGACCCACGCGCATGACCTGGATTTCCTGCGGAGCCAACCCGTCGATTTCCTGCAGGAACGTGTCAACGAGCAGCGGAGCGGCATCCGGCAGCTTGGTGCCCCACGACAGCTTGGTGCTTCGGTACGGCACTTCCTTGGCCCCGCGGTTGCCGCGGCGCGTCTCCTCGGCGGCGAGGAACCCGTTGGAAAGCAGTGTGCGCACATGGTGCAGCGACGTCGCCGGATTGATATCCAGCATGTCGGCAATTTCCTTGTTGGTACGCGATTCGTGCAAGCAAAGTCGCAGGATGCGAAGGCGGAGCGGGGAGCTCAACGCCCTGGCGCGGGCCTGTACTTCTTCATCTGTGGCCATGGTTTAAGCATACGGGAAATCACGCCACTGATTGAATCTTTCAAATCGCTCGGCGTGTGTGTTTCGGGGGGGTCGCTGTCAGTGGCGCTGCCGCCGGGGCGGCGGGGGAGGAACCGCCTTGGCGTGGGTGATCCGGGCGCGTTCGACGGACACCGTACCGCCGCGGGTCTCGAGGACCACGTGGGTCTCGGTCACCGACTGCACGTTGCCCAGGGCATCGGACAGCCGTTCGCCGGCGCTTCCCTGCTCGTGGGGTGCCAGGCGATAGCGAATGACCACGCGGGTGCCCGGGGGAATCGTGGTGAAGAGATCCGGATCCATGTCTCGAGTCTAGGCCGGGCCGTAACATGACACCGTGAGTCAGAGATGGATGTGTGCGAAGCCACATTCGTGGCGGGGGCGCCGTTTGACCGGGCAAAGCGGCCCAAACGGGACTAAGCTATTGGAGAGCATGCATCGCCGCGTGCCGCATGACCAGACAGTTCATGATCCGCTGTAAAGGAAGGCCCCGGGTACCGTGACCTACATCATCGCCCAGCCGTGCGTCGACGTCAAAGACAAGGCGTGCATCGAGGAATGCCCCGTGGATTGCATCTACGAAGGCGAACGCTCGCTGTACATCCACCCCGACGAATGCGTTGACTGCGGCGCCTGCGAACCGGTGTGCCCGGTGGAGGCCATTTACTACGAGGACGATGTCCCCGACCAGTGGGCCGAGTACTACAAGGCCAACGTGGAGTTCTTCGACGAGGTCGGTTCCCCGGGCGGAGCGGCCAAGCTGGGCAACATGGGCATCGACCACCCCATTATTTCCGTCCTTCCGCCCCAGGCCCAGGACTGAACGCCACCACCATGCTGACGCTCCCTGACTATCCGTGGAATGCCCTTGCTCCCTACGCGGCACGCGCCGCCGAGCACGAGGGCGGTGCCGTGAACCTTTCCATCGGCACTCCCGTGGACCCCACACCCGAAATCATCATCCGGGCGCTGCGCGAGAGCGCGAACGCCCCGGGATACCCCACCACCCACGGCACGCCGGAGCTGCGCGAGGCCATCGTGGACTGGTTCGGACGCCGACGCGACGTGCGTGGCCTGGCCTCAGACGACGTCATGCCCACCGTCGGCTCCAAGGAACTGGTGGCCTGGCTGCCGCTGCTCCTGGGCCTGGGGGCGGGTGACCTGGTGGTCCGCCCGCTGGTTGCCTACCCGACGTACGACATCGGTGCGCAATTGGCCGGCGCCGACTCCATCGCGGCCGACTCGCTGGACGGACTCTCGGAGGACGACCGTGCGCGCGTGAAGCTCGTGTGGGTCAATTCCCCGGGCAACCCCACCGGCATCGTCCGCGGCGCTGCCGAACTCAAGGCGCTGGTCGATGACGCCCGCTCGCTGGGCGCCGTCGTGGCCTCGGACGAATGTTACGCCGAGCTTGGCTGGGGTGAGCACGAGGACGGGGTGCCGAGCATCCTCCACGACTCGGTCTCCGGCGGCGACATGAGCGACCTGCTGTGCGTCTACTCGCTGTCCAAGCAGTCGAACCTCGCCGGATACCGTGCTGCATTCGTGGCCGGGGCACCGAACCTGATGCCCGCGCTGGTCAACAACCGCAAGCACGCGGGGATGATCGTGCCGGCCCCGGTCCAGGCTGCCATGGTCGCCGCCCTGAACGACGACGAGCACGTCAAGGTGCAAAAAGATCTGTACCGTGCACGCCGTGACCTCCTGGTTCCGGCCCTCGGCGCCTTCGGCTTGCGCATCGTGGACTCGGTCGGAGGGCTCTACCTGTGGTGCACCGCGGACGAGGACTGCTGGACCACCCTGGGACGGCTCGCGGAACTGGGCATCGTGGCAGGGCCCGGCGCGTTCTACGGGACGGCCGGGGAGAAATTTGTGAGGATCGCGCTCACCGCCAGCGACGAACGGATCGGCAGCGCCGTTGAACGGCTTAATGCGGCAGCCTGAACGGCAAACGTGACCAACCAATTAGTGTCAAGAGCCTACTAAACGGTAGCGTGACAGTGATTACTGACCATCGGATTCATCTGCATTCCGGTTAGGAGAGACAATGACGGAAAACAATTCTGCTCAGCTCAGCTTCGGCGGCAACAGCATCGAACTCCCTGTTGTGCCCGCGGTAGAAGGCAACAATGGCTTTAACATCGCCCCCCTGTTGAAGGCGACAGGCGGCGTGACGTACGACCCAGGCTTCATGAACACTGCGGCGACCAAGTCCGCGATCACCTTCATCGATGGCGATGCGGGGATCCTGCGCTACCGCGGTTACCCGATCGAGCAGCTGGCCGAGAAGTCCAGCTTCCTGGAAACCAGCTACCTGCTGATCTACGGCAACCTGCCCTCGGCCACCGAGCTGGAGGAATTCGACCAGAAGATCCGCCGGCACACGCTGCTGCATGAAGAGCTCAAGGGCTTCTTCGGCGGCTTCCCGCGCGACGCGCACCCGATGCCGGTGCTCTCCTCGGCCGTCTCCGCCCTGTCCACCTGGTACCAGGATTCGTTGGATCCGTTCAACGAGGAACAGGTCGAGCTCTCGACCATCCGCCTGCTGGCCAAGATGCCGGTGCTTGCCGCCTACGCGCACAAGAAGTCCATCGGCCAGGCACTGCTCTACCCGGACAACTCGATGAACCTGGTCGAGAACTTCATGCGCCTGAGCTTCGGCCTCGCCGCCGAACCGTATGACATGGATCCGGTCATGGTCAAGGCCCTCGACCAGCTGCTGGTCCTGCACGCGGACCACGAACAGAACTGCTCCACCTCCACGGTGCGCCTGGTCGGTTCCTCGAACGCGAACATGTTCGCCTCGGTCTCCGCCGGAATCAACGCGCTGTTCGGCCCCGCCCACGGCGGCGCCAACGAGGCAGTGCTCAAGATGTTGCGCCAGATCCAGTCCGAGGGCCTGAAGCCCGCCGACTTCATGGAGAAGGTCAAGAACAAGGAAGACGGCGTCCGCCTCATGGGCTTCGGACACCGCGTCTACAAGAACTACGATCCGCGCGCCAAGATCATCAAGAACACGGCCCACGAGATCCTCGGCAAGCTCGGCGGCAACGACGAGCTGCTGGACATCGCGATGTCCCTGGAAGAGCGCGCCCTGAACGATGACTACTTCATCTCGCGCAAGCTCTACCCGAACGTCGACTTCTACACAGGCCTGATCTACAAGGCCATGGGCTTCCCGGAGAAGATGTTCACCGTGCTGTTCGCCATCGGCCGCCTGCCGGGCTGGATCGCGCAGTGGCGTGAAATGATCCAGGATCCGGAAATGAAGATCGGGCGCCCGCGCCAGCTCTACATCGGCGAGTCGGAGCGCAACTACCCGAACCGCTAGGCCTGTCCGGAGCCGCAGCGGGGAAGGGATCCCGCCGCGCGAACCGCAGCAATGCCAGCCGAGGGGGGCCGGCACCGTTGAAGGAGATGTATCCGTCAACGGTGCCGGCCCCCCTTTGCCGTGAACGGCCGCCTGCACGCTGATCCCCGGACTTTCGGGGCTTTTGTGCCATTTCGGGCTTATCCTAGATTTAGGCATGGGATTTAACGGAAACGGGTGTGCACATATGGTGCTGGAGTCTGGTTCGGGTTGGAAGGTTTCGGCCGATATCGACAAGGAGATGTTGCTGGCGCTATATTTCCGGGACTTGGCGGCCATCGAGCCGATGGGGGCAATGTCGCTCGCGCCGCTGAGCCCCCGGGTCAAGCCGGCTGCCGCGCGGGAGCTGTCCGAAAATGCCGCCGGAGAACTGCGCCAGGAATGGCAAAGCTGGTGGGAGCAGATCCTGGCCAACGGCCAACCGACCATCGACATCCACGCGGAACCGGACTTTCCGGGCTTCTCCGATTCACCGAGCCTGCAACACCTCTTGCGTGCCCACTACGGCAACGCCTACACCTGGACGCAGAACAGGGTGGGGGAGTACCAGGATTACTGCGTCGACAACACCAAGGAACGGCTCCAGCTCTTGGCGCATCTCTTCGCCGAACGGGAGTTGGAGGGCAAGAACCTCGATGACCTGCATCTGAAGCTGGTCGAGCTGCCGCTGGCCGAGCGTCGCGCCTGGTTCGTGGAACCGGACACGGTGATCCTGAGCCAGGAACTGATGCGGGATGCGACGCTTTTCCGCAGCTACCTGCAGCCCATCATCGACCTGATGATCTAGGCGCGGTGTTTCGCTATTTCGCGGAACCGGCCAGGGAGATGATGACGTAGCCGTCTGTGGTGGCCGCAGGCACCCAGCGGCCCTCGGAGCGGTTCCACACCAGTCCCGCGTAGGAGACCGACTCGGTCTGGTGCTTCTGCGCGTTGGCCACGGCCCACTGGGCGATGGCCCAGCCCTGGTCGCCGCGTACGGCGATGCGCACGCGGTTTCCGGCCAGGTCGTCGGCCTTCTGGCCCGTGGTCGCCAACAGGTCGGCTGCCACCGTCGTGGCCGAGCCGGCACCATCCGTCGGGCGCAGCGTGCAATTGAGCGTCGAGGGGGAGGCCCCGGTGAGCGCCGAGGCAAAGGCTGTGGCCTCTTCCTCATGCTTGGCGTAGGCCTGCGGGTAGGCGGAGCGCTGGACCTTCTGCGCCGCGTCGGTCAGGGCCATCGACTCGTAGTCAAAGGTCTCCAGCTCCTGGAAGAAGCGGTTGGCGGCATAGACCGGATCCTGGACCTGCTCCTCGGTGCCCCAGCCCATGGACGGGCGCTGCTGGAACAGGCCGCGCGAATCCGGGCCGGCGTTGTCGCCATAGTCGATGTTGGTGAGCTTGGATTCCTGCATCGAGGTGGCGATCCCGATGGTGGCTGCGCGCGTGGGCATGTTCCGCTTGGTGGCCGCCGCGGCGATCACCGCGGCGTTCGAGGCCTGGTCCGGTGTCAGGGAGTGCAGCGTCGAGCCCACCAGGGCGGTGCATTTCTGGCGTACCACCGTGGCATCGATCCCGATGAAGTTCACCGCGGCGTAGAGCCCACCGCCGATGAGCCCCATGGCGAGCACCAGGGCCAAAAAGGTGCGGCCCCAGCGTCGGGGCCCGCGGTGCCGACCATGATGCCGGTCGGCATGCCGCGAGCCCAACGAGAGCACGCGTTGGTGTGCGTCAGTTGGCATGCAGGACGCTGTTCAATTCCACGTGTTGGCCGGCCCGCGGCAGCGCCTCCACGGCACCGGTGAGCGAGTTGCGGCGGAAGAGCAGGTTCGGAACCCCGGAAAGTTCAACGGCTTTGACCACGGTGTTCCCGAGCTGGACGCGGGTTCCGGCGGTGACGTAGAGGCCGGCTTCGACGACCGAGTCGTCCCCGATGGAAATGCCCACGCCGGAGTTTGCACCCAGCAGCACGCGTTCGCCGATGACGATCCGTTCCTTGCCTCCGCCGGAGAGGGTGCCCATGATGGAGGCACCGCCGCCAACATCAGAACCGTTGCCCACCACGACCGAGGCGGAGATCCTGCCCTCGACCATCGAGGCGCCCAAGGTTCCGGCATTGAAGTTCACGAAGCCCTCGTGCATGACGGTGGTGCCCGATGCCAGGTGCGCGCCCAGACGGACGCGGCCGCCGTCGGCAACGCGGACCCCTGCGGGAACGACGTAGTCGAGCATCCGGGGGAACTTGTCGACCCCGTAGACGGTCAGGGCACCGCGCGGGCGCAGGCGCAGACGGGTGCGTTCGAAGTCTGCAACTGCGCAGGGTCCGAAGTTCGTCCACACGACGTTTTGCAGCAGGCCGAAGGCCCCGTCGAGGTTGACGTTGTTGGGGGTCACCAGTCGGTGGGAGAGCAGGTGCAGGCGCAGCCAGACATCCGCGGTGTCCGCGGGGGCAACGTCGAGGTTGATTTCAAGGGCGATCACAGCCTGCGTGGTGCCACGCCCGGCATCGTCCCGGGCGGCGGCGGCCAGGTCCCCGGAAATCTGCGCAGCGTCTTCCAGGACGCCGACGACGGGATTCGGGAACCACGCGTCCAGCACCGAGCCGTCGGCGGCGTAGGTGGCCAGGCCGTGGGCCGAGGCGATCCTGAGGTCGTGTGTGGAGGCGTGCGTGGATGGGGTGTCTACCGGAGTCATGAATCAATCCTAGCGCGGCCCCGGGTACTAATCTTGGATTGTGCACAGCAAACCCAGCCCCGCAAACCCCGCCGCCCCCGCCACGCCCATTGACCTGGACCTGCGCGAAGACGTGGCGGACCTGACCGCCCGGCTGATGGACATCGAGTCCGTCTCCGGAAACGAGACCGCCCTGGCGGACGCCATCGAATCCGCCCTGCGCCAGATCCCGGGTCTGTCGCTGCACCGCGACGGGGACTCGATCGTGGCCCGCACGACGCTGGGCCGGGCGGAGCGGGTGATCCTGGCCGGCCACCTTGACACCGTGCCGCTGCCCACGACCCCCGGTGCCCGGGGGACAGTGCCGGTGAGCTGGGACGGCGAGACGCTCTACGGCCGCGGCGCGACCGACATGAAGGGCGGTGTGGCGGTGCAGCTTGCCCTGGCGGCCACGCTGCAGGACCCGAACCGGGACGTCACCTACATCTTCTACGACCACGAGGAAGTCGAGGGCTCCAAGTCGGGCCTGGGCCGGCTCTTCCGCAACTGCCCGGAACTGCTCGGCGGCGACTTCGCCATCCTGCTTGAACCCACCGACGGCACCGTGGAGGGCGGCTGCAACGGCACCAGCCGCTACAAGGTGCGCACCCGCGGGGTCGCGGCGCACTCGGCCCGAGCCTGGATGGGCGAGAACGCCATCCACGCCGCAGCACCCATCCTGCAGGTCCTGGCCGGCTACACGCCCCAGACCGTGGAGGTGGACGGGCTGGAATTCCGCGAGTCGCTCAATGCGGTGCGCATCAACGGCGGCATCGCCGGCAACGTGATCCCTGACTACTGCGAGGTCGAGGTCAACTACCGCTTCGCCCCCGACAAGGACGTGGAGGCCGCCGAAGCCCACGTGTTCGAGCTCTTTGAGGGCTTCGAGATCGTCCGCACCGACGGCGCCGGCGGCGCCCGGCCCGGGCTCCGGCATCCTGCAGCAGCCTCCTTCGTCGAGGCGGTGGGCCAGACCCCGAAGCCGAAGTTCGGGTGGACCGATGTCGCCCGCTTCTCGGCGCTGGGTATTCCCGCGGTGAACTTCGGTCCGGGCGATGCGCTGCTGGCGCATTCGGACGACGAACATGTCACCCGCACCGCCATCCACGACTGCCTGGCCGCACTGCGCCGCTGGCTCGGCGAAGCCCCCTCCGCATAGCACCCCCCCGGACCCCGGTGCATCGCCGGGATCCATCACCGGCGCAAAAGGGCCGGGCGACAATCGACGTCTCGTGGATCACGAGACCGACTGCCGCCCGGCCCTTTTCGCCGTGCTGTGCCCTGTCCGGGTTTGGCCTAGGTGGCCGGACCTCCGGGAACCTTGGTGCTCAGGTCGGCGACCACCACCGGCACTGCCGGGTCCAGGGGCTTGCCCGCGCTGATGCCGCGGCTGCTGAGCCGGCCCGCGACCACGGAGGCCAGCTTCGAGAGCGCGAAGTTGATCAGGATGAAGATCGCTGCCACCACCACGAGCGCCTGCAGCACGTTGGCGTTGCCCGTGCCGATGAGCCTGCCGTTGAAGAGCAACTCGTTGAAGTTGATGATGTAGCCCAACGCGGAATCCTTCAGGATGACCACGAACTGGCCGATCAGCGCCGGCAGCATCGCGATGAGTGCCTGCGGGATCTCCACGTTGCGCAGCGACTGTCCGCGGGTCAGGCCAATGGCGATACCCGCCTCGCGCTGGCCCTTGGGCAGGCCGAAGACGCCCGAGCGAATCAACTCGGCAACGATTGATCCGTTGTACAGCGTCAGGCCCACGACCACCGCGACGAACGGCGAGTCGCTCGGGGCCACGATCCCGGAGCGAGCCAGGATGATCCAGAGGAAGATCATCATCAGCAGCACCGGCACCGCACGGAAGAACTCCACGACAACGGAGCTGATCCAGTTGACCACCTTGTTGGTGGACAGGCGCCCGATGCCAAAGATGAACCCGAAGACCAACGAGGTGACGATGGCGACTGCCGCAGCCCTCAGCGTGTTCAGCAGGCCGGGGACTATGTAGTTCTCCCAGATGGAGCCCTCGCCGAACACCGACCACTTCTCGGCAGCCAGCTGACCTGCGTCGTTCATGACCTTGAACAGGTAATAGACCAGAAAGAGTGCAAGCAGTACGCCGAGGACGTTGACAATGAGCACGCGACGCCGGGCCTTGGGCCCGGGGGCGTCGAACAGAACGGATTCGGAGACTTTCATCGTGCCACCGCCAACTTCTTGGATAGGTACGTGGTGAGCAAGCCAACGGGGATCACGACGATCACGAAGAACACGGCGATGGTGAGGAAGATCAGGATCCCGACATCGGCGCGGAACTCAAGCATGGTCTTCATGAGGCCCGAGATCTCGGCCACCGAACCTGCCACGGCGACCGTCGTGTTCTTGATCAACGCGATCAGCACGTTGCCCAACGGTGCAATGGCCCCGCGGAAGGCCTGCGGCAGGATGACCAGGCGTGCGGCGGGCAAGAAGCTTAGCCCGATGGCGCGGGCCGCCTCGGCCTGGCCCAGCGGCACGGTGTTGACGCCTGAACGAATGGCTTCACACACGAAGGCGGAGTGGTAGATCGTCAAACCGAGAATGGCGATCTGGAAGAAGTTGAGATTGAAATCCGAGCTGAACTGGACCCTGAACACGCCAAAGAGAACCAACACGCCAAAGGCCATGATGATGGTCAGCGGGGTGTTTCGGAAGATGTTCACGTAAGAGGTTCCGAAGGCGCGGAAGCTTGGCACCGGCGAAATGCGCATCAGTGCCAAGAGCGTGCCCAGGACCAACGACCCGATGGCTGCCCAAAATGTCAGCTGCAGGTTGCCCCAGAAGGCGGACAACATTTGTCCGCCGTATTCATCCCATAGGGAAAGGTAGCCTTGCATGGCTTACTCCTTTAGGGTGCGATTGAGGTAGGTCCCATCCGGCGCGGATCACGCGCCGGATGGGACCCATGAGAACGATCAGTGACTAGGCGCAGGCCTCGGGCGTCGGGGGGTTCATGTCGGCGTTGGGCTTATAGCCGGTGCCCTCGGTGTTGGCCTGGAGCGCCTTTTCCCATTCGCCGGATTCGACCATCTTGGCGATGGCGGTGTTGATGTCGGCACAGGTGGTGGCGTCCTTGCTCAGGCCGACGCCGTACTTCTCCTCGGAGAAGGTGTTGCCCACGACCTTGAACTTGCCCTTGTTGGCCTCGGTGGCTGCAAGGCCGGCCAGGATGATGTCATCGGTGGTGACTGCGTCGATGCCACCGGTTTCCAGCAGGCCGAGGCAGTCGGCATAGCCGCCCTGTTCAACCAGTGCCACGCCGGGGTAGGAGTCGGAGACCTTCTGGGCCGAAGTCGAACCCGTCACCGAGCAAAGCTTCTTGCCGGTCAAGGTCTCCGGGCCGGTGATGGAGGAGTCGTCCTGGCGGACCAAGAGGTCCTGGCCGGCGACGAAGTAGGGGCCGGCGAAGGCCACTCGCTCCTTGCGGGTGTCGGTGATCGAGTAGGTCGCGAAGATCATGTCGAGCTGCTTGGTTTCCAGCAGGGTTTCGCGGTTTGCAGACGGGGCGGAGACCCATTCGATCTTGTCTTCCGCGAAGCCCAGTTCATTGGCAACGTACTTGGCGACATCGACGTCGAAACCTGTGTAGGCCTCGCCGTCCTTGAAGCCGAGACCTGGCTGGTCGAACTTGATGCCGATCTTGATGGTGTCACCATCGGCGGTTTCGCCGCCGGATCCGCCACAACCGGTCAGGGCCAGGGCCCCGGCTGCTGCCATGGCTGCTACTGCTGAAATGCGAGACTTACGCATCGTTTCTCCTTGTTGTGATCAAGGATGAGAGCGAGTTTCCCATCCATCGAAGTAAGAGTGTCGTTGAACGTCTTTAGTTGGTGATGAGCTTGCCGAGGAAATCCTTGGCCCGCGCACTCTCCGGATTGGTGAAGAACTTATCGGGGGTGGATTCCTCGACGATCAGGCCATCGGCCATGAAGATCACGCGGTCGGCGGCCTTTCGGGCGAATCCCATCTCATGGGTCACCACGATCATCGTCATGCCTTCCTTGGCGAGGCCAATCATCGTGTCAAGGACTTCGTTGATCATTTCGGGGTCCAAGGCAGACGTCGGCTCGTCAAAGAGCATGACCTTCGGACGCATGGCGAGTGCGCGGGCAATGGCCACGCGTTGCTGCTGGCCACCGGAAAGCTGTGCGGGGAGCTTGTCCTTCTGGTTGGCAACACCGACGCGTTCCAGCAAGGACATCGCGAGCTTGTCGGCATCCGACTTCTTCATCCCCTTGGCCTTGATCGGGCCCAGGGTGACATTCTCCAGAATGGTTTTGTGTGCAAAGAGGTTAAATGACTGGAACACCATGCCGACGTCTGCACGCAGCTTGGCCAGCATTTTGCCTTCTTCGGGCAACACCTTGCCATCGATTTCGATGGATCCGGTATCGATGGTTTCGAGTCGATTGATGGTGCGGCATAGGGTCGACTTCCCCGAACCGGATGGGCCCAGTACGACGACGACTTCACCCTTGCTGACTTCAAGGTTGATGTTCTGTAGAACATGGAGGTGGCCATAGTGCTTGTTAACCCCGGAGAGCCTGACGATGGGAGTCAGGTCCGGGTTAGCGCTATTCGAGTGGGAATCAGTGCTCATGACAAGAACACTATCCGAAGTGACGCGCTTCACGACCATGATTTGGCCAGTCGATGCCAAATCTTTGCCTAAAGCGGCCCTGACGCGGCCAGTCGGACCGGGAATTGCCATTACAGTGGAGGGCATGCAACGCCAGAATTCGCAATCGAAGAACTTTGATGCCCTGCCCGATCCGGCACGCCGAAAAGGCTCGGTGGTGTTGCGTCGCTCGCAAGCCAAAACCGAGCAGTCGGATGCCTATCTTCTTGATACGCGCGAGGATGAGGATTTCACCCACTCCGATCCGTGGCGGGTTTTGCGCATCCAGAGTGAATTCGTTGAAGGCTTCGGTGCCCTTGCCGGCTTGGGGCCGGCGATCAGCGTCTTCGGTTCCGCCCGCACACCGCGTGGGTCGGAGCGCTACAACCAGGCCGAGAAGATCGGCGAGCTCATTGCGGCCGCCGGGGTGGCAGTGATAACCGGTGGCGGCCCCGGGGCCATGGAGGCAGCAAACAAAGGTGCGGTTGCCGCCGGCGGCATCTCGGTCGGGCTGGGTATTGAGCTGCCCTTCGAAACCGGACTCAACGAGTGGGTGGACCTCGGAATCAACTTCCGCTACTTCTTCGCAAGAAAAACAATGTTCGTCAAGTACTCACAAGGGTTCATCGTCTTGCCTGGCGGTTATGGAACATTGGATGAACTCTTTGAGGCGCTGACCTTGGTGCAAACCGAAAAGGTGACCGGATTCCCCATTGTTTTGGTCGGCATCGCATATTGGAGCCCGCTTCTGGAATGGCTGCGAAACACCGTTGCGGTGGAAGGTGCCATCTCCGTTTCAGACCTTGACTTGGTTCACATCACCGACGACGTCGAAGAAGCCGTGGATATTGTTGTTAATTCGGCCAGGCCCAATGGCTTTGTCGCAGGGGACTAAGACCCGACGGCCGATCGCAAACTACTGAGGAGCGCAAGTTGGTTTACATGCTGCTGGTGGTCGCCATCGTCATACTCGGTGCCGCAGTGTTGCTTGGTGTTGGAGTCCGGCGGGCTCGCACGGGCCAGGACGGGCGACGGTTTGAGCCCTTCAACGTCCCGATCCAAGGGCTGGTCGAACCGGTGGCCAGCCTGCCGCCGGTGCTTCTTCCCGAGCGGCCGAGCGCCGAGGATGTCGAGAACGTGAGCTTTTCGCTGGGGCTCCGCGGATATCGATGCGACCAGGTTGATGAGGTCCTCGATGTCCTTTCGGCCGAGATTTCTCGGTTGCATGAGGTCATCGCGGCACACGGAAAAGGGCTTGTGATTAGCAACACGAGCCATTCTTCGGAATAATGGAACGTAGCAAGTTGAAAGCGGATCAAGAATTTCCGGGTTCGCCGATTAACTCACCACCGGGTGAAGGCCCAAAAAAATCCTTTACCTCAAATGAAAGGGAACAGCGCTAATGGCTGCGATGAAACCACGTACCGGGGATGGTCCGATGGAGGTCACGAAGGAAGGCCGTAGCCTGATCATGCGCGTACCGATTGACGGTGGCGGGCGTCTGGTTGTTGAGCTCAATGCCGACGAGGCCGCCGAGCTGCGCGATTGCTTGGTAGGTGCCACCGAGTAGGACTTGGTGTCGGAATGCTGCGGGGCGGGGATTTGGCCGATACGGCCGGTGCCCGCCCCTTGGTGTGTCGGGCTTCGGCCGAAACCAAGGCCGGGACTCCCGGTGGCACTTTGCACGCTCCCGGGGTGCGGAGCGCGGGGTGCTCGCTAGCCGATGCGGGCGGCGAGCTGGAGGCCGAGCCCGGTGGGCACCAGAGAGCTGACAAAGCGCTCATCCTCACGCAGCACGCGGGTCGCATTGCGCGTGGCCACGGTGCTGGGCTGGCGCACGGCCGGCTTGGGAACGCGATGCTGGTCGAAGGCGTCGTGCACGATGACGAGGCCGCCGACCTTGACCAAGCGGATGCCCTGGTTGACGTACTCCAGGAGGTGCGTCTTGTCCGCATCGATGAAGACCAGGTCGTAGGCACCGTCGGTGAGGCGGGGCAGCACTGCCTGCGCACGGCCCGATATGGCGCGGGTGCGTGACCCGTCGACCCCCGCATCGTGGAAGGCGGCGCGGGCGGCGGCCAGATGGTCGACATCGATGTCAATCGTCGTCAGCGCGGAATGCTTCCCCGCCCCACGCAGCAGGCTGGTGCCCGAGACCCCGACGCCGGTGCCGATTTCCACCATGTTCCTGGCGCCGGAGATGGCGGCGAGGACGGAGAGGAAATTGGCCGTGGCCGCTCCCACGGACTCCACACCCAGCTCGCGGCCGCGCTCGCGGGCCCGCTCCAGCACCGCATCTTCCTGGGTCTGGGCCTGCGCGTATGTCCAGCTGCTAAAGATGTCCAGGTTCATGGTTGTGCGGCAAATCCTTCGAGTGGTGCGTTGCGGGCTGGTGGCCTTGCCCCGACCCGGAGGCGACAGTGGCAAGGGACGGCATCCCAGCTGACACCGCCAGCCCCCATCCTATCCTTGTACCGGGCCCTGTCAGGGGTGAAACCGAAACATTGAAGCGGCACAGGTTGCTTTCAGCTTCCGCTCAGGAGCCTGCGCGAGACTTGTGGACGTGAACGCATCGAATTTCTCCTTGGCCAGCGACGTACGCTCCCTCGACGAGCCTGCCGAGCTCGAAGTGCCGACGTGGGACGAGATCGTCAAGGACCACTCGCCGCGCGTCTATCGCCTCGCGTACCGCCTAACGGGCAACCGGCAGGACGCAGAGGACCTGGCGCAGGAAACCTTCGTGAGGGTCTTCCGCTCGCTGCACACCTTCACCCCGGGAACCATCGGGGGCTGGTTGCACCGCATCACCACCAACTTGTTCCTGGACCAGGCGCGGCGCAAGTCCCGCATCCGCTTTGACGGGCTTGCCGAGGACGCCGAGGCCAAGATCCCCGGGACCGCACCCGGACCGGAACGCAGCTTTGAATACAACAACCTGGATATCGACGTCCAGGCCGCACTCGACGGGCTGAGTCCCGAATTCCGGGCGGCAGTGGTCCTGTGCGACCTCGAGGGACTGTCCTACGAAGAGGTCTCCGAGGCGCTGAACGTCAAGCTCGGCACCGTTCGCTCCCGCATTCACCGTGGCCGTGGGATGCTGCGCGAAAAACTGGCGCACCGCAATCCGGCCACCAGGCCCGCAGCAACCAGGGCCTTGCCCAAGATCCGGCGGACGATCCCGGGAGTGCGCTAGGGCATGCATCGGTATGAACGCTGGATGGGCGAATACGTGGGCGGCCGGCTGAACGGTCGTCGCGCCAAGGCCCTGGAGAAGCACGTCCCGGGTTGCGCCGCGTGCTCGGCTGCGTTGAACACCTGGCAGCGCGGCCCTGTTTCCGCGCCGAATTCCCCCGCTGTTCCCGTCGTGCCGCTGAACGCCCAGACCCTGCTCGGCGCCCACTACGCGCTGCCCAACGAGCGCGGTGCGCGGGGTTCCCGGAGGAACGGATTCGTGCCCATGGTGGTGTTGCTGCTGCTCTTCGCCCTGGTGGGCACGATCGCGGCGATGTCCTGGGTCCTGGGTGCACAGGCCGCGCAGGGTGCCGCCAAGGGCGATCCGGCGGAGTCCTGGAACGCCACGGCCCGCACGCTGGATACGGATACCATCACCCAATTACGCCAGGCCGGTTGGACCTGCCCGGTCATTGAAGCTGCGGGGTTCACCCTTACCTCGGCCAGCGGGGTGCTGGTGGGCGGCGAGGCGACGGTGACGCTGGTGCTCAGCGATGAGGAACACACCGTGGAGCTGGCCGAGACCCGCACCCTGTCCAGTGCCGTGAAGGCGCCGCTGCAGACCACCAAGGCCGCGTCGGCCAGCACCGATCCGACCTCCGGCATGCTGACCGAACTGGGTCGGCGCTTGGGTGCCAAGGCGGCTGCCGCCGTCACGTATGCTGGGGGAACCGCCACGCTGAACATGGAAGACGTGAGGTACGAAGTTTCCTCCGACATGTCCAAGGCCGACGTGGAACAGGTCCTGCAGCGGCTGGTGGTCGCTGAACATACGCGCATCGTGTCGCTGGATCCCTCCACCGAGAAATTATCGCAACGCCTGCTGCGGGGCTTTTCCCGCCTCATGGTTTTGGACTTCAAATAGGCAATGGCCTCATCGCAGCTCGAAAGCAGGTAGTCTACAAGGGTGTTTTTGGGAATCAATGGCAGTGAACTGCTGGTGCTTGCGGTGCTCGCGGTGGTTATTCTGGGACCCGAGAAACTGCCGGAGTATGCCGCGCAACTGGCGCGCCTGGTCAAGGAACTGCGCCGCATGGCCACCGGTGCCAAGGAGCAGTTGCGCGAGGAAGTCGGCGACGACATCGCCGACATGGACTGGCGCAAGCTTGACCCGCGCCAATACGACCCGCGCAGGATCATCAAGGAGGCGCTACTCGAGGACTTCGAGGACGCGGTGTCGGCCGTGAAGGAAACCCCGGCCGCGCGGCAACGCTCGGTGGCCACCGCGAAGGTCGCCCCGCTGGCCCCGCACGAGCCGGCGCCCTTTGACAACGAGGCAACGTAGCCGAGGCCCGACGGCGGACCCACGGCAGGCACTTCAGGCGGCATCCTTCGGGGGAGGCCGCCTTTGTGCTGTCCGGGACCTGTCCGGGGCCTCGAGGCCGGCAGGAAGCATCGGGACGGGTCATGCGTTACGCCTCAGTGCTGAGTGGCCGGCTGCGGCTGCCGGGGGCCGGTCGTGGGGACCGGGGGCTCCTAGCGCGGGGTGACGCCCAGTTTCAGTCCTGCCAGGCCGCGCGGGCGGTGCGTGAGGCTGCGGGCCATCTCGATGATCTGTGCGGCGGCGGGGGAATCCGGGTGGGAAAGCACCAGCGGCAGACCCGTATCGCCCCCGACGCGCAGCAGAGGGTCAAGTGCGACCTGGCCCAGCAGCGGGACCTCGGTGTCCAGTACCAGCGACAGACGCTGCGCGAGTTCCGCCCCGCCGCCGGAACCGAAGATCTCCAGGAGCGACCCGTCGGGCAGCACCATGGCGCTCATGTTCTCGATGACGCCCACGACCTTCTGCCCGGTCTGGACGGCGATCGACCCGGCGCGCTCGGCGACCTGGGCCGCGGCCGCCTGCGGTGTGGTGACCACCACCAGCTCGGAACCGGGCAAAAGCTGGGAAACGGAGATGGCGATGTCCCCGGTGCCCGGGGGCAGGTCCAGCAGCAGCACGTCCAGGTCGCCGAAGTGCACATCGGTCAGGAATTGCTCCAGCGCGCGGTGCAGCATCGGGCCGCGCCAGATCACCGGCTTGTTGTCGTCGATGAACATGCCGATCGAAATCACCTTCACCCCGTGGGCCACCGGCGGCAGGATCATCTCATCCACGCGGGTCGGCTTGGCGCCGGGGATGCCCAGCAGCCCGGGGATGGAAAAGCCGTGCACGTCGGCGTCGATGAGCCCGACGCGCAGCCCGTCGGCGGCCATCGCGCAGGCCAGGTTGGCGGTCAGCGAGGACTTGCCGACCCCGCCCTTGCCGCTGGCGATGGCGATGACCCGGGTCAGCGAGGCCGGGTCCGAGAACGGGACGGAGCGGCCCTTGAGCGACTCGCGCAGGGCCGCGCGCTGCTCGGGGCTCATGACCCCGAGGGTGACCTCGACGTGGCCGACGCCGGGCACCGCGGACAGGGCGGCCGCGACGTCGTTTTCGATGGTGGAGCGCATCGGGCAGCCGGCGATGGTCAGCAGCACCGTGACCCGTGCGGTGCCCTCGGACAGGTTGGCGGATTCGACCATGCCGAGCTCGGTGATGGGCCGGCGCAGTTCGGGGTCCTGGACGGCGGAGAGTGCTTCAAGGAGCCGGGGCTCGAGGGTCATGGCGTGTCGTTCCTCCGGGGCCGCGAGCGGCCCTCAGGTGCCCGCGGGGGCACCTGAGGGATGAGCCCGGTGTTGGTCGAGCTGCGGTCGCGGCGCTTGGTGGTCTTGGCGCGGAGGTTCAGTTCCTCGCCGTCGGTGGTTTCCAGCAAGTCCTCGAGGGCCGAGCGCAATTCGGAGCGCACGTAGTCGCGGGTTGCCACGTCGCGCAGGGCGATGCGCAGTGCCGCGAGTTCGCGGGTGAGGTACTCGGTGTCGGAGAGGTTGCGTTCGGCCCGCCCGCGGTCCTCTGTCAGCGAGACCCGGTCGCGGTCGTCCTGCCGGTTCTGCGCCAGCAGCAGCAGCGGGGCGGCGTAGGAGGCCTGCAGCGAGAGCATCAGCGTCAGCGCCGTGAAGCCCAGGGCCGCGGAGTCGAAGCGCCAGCCCTCCGGGGCCAGCGTGTTCCAGATCAGCCAGAACACGCAGAAGATGGTCATGTAGAACAGGAACTGCGGGGTGCCCATGAAGCGCGCGAATTTCTCGGTGCTGGACCCAAACCTGTCGGGGTTGGGGGCAAAGCGCGGGAAGAAGCGGTTGCGGGCGGACATGGGGGTGTCGAGGCCTGTCGAGGCCTGGCGCTTCTCAGCCATGGGAACCTCCGTTCAGGGGTGGTAGGTCGGTGCCGGTGGACGGCGCCGGGGCATCGGGTGCGGCGTCGTCGGGATGGTCGTCGTGGGTGCGCCAGTCATCGGGCAGCAGGTGGTCAAGCACGTCATCGACGGTCACCGCGCCGACCAGGCGCCCGTCGTCGTTCACCACGGCCAGCGAGGTGAGGTTGTAGCTGGCCAGGGTGCGCGCGACGTCGGCGACCCCCGCCTGGTCGTCGATGGGTTCGACGTCGGAATCCAGGATGTTGCCCAGGGACTCCGGCGGCGGGGTGCGCAGCAGCGCCTGGATGTGCACGGCGCCCAGGTAGCGGCCGGTGGGCGTCTCCAGCGGGGGCCGGGTGACGAAGACGGTGGAGGCCAGGGCGGGGCTCAGCTCCTCGCGGCGCACCGAGGCCAGGGCCTCGGCGACGGTGGCCTCGGGGGAGAGGATCACCGGGACCGGGGTCATCATCGACCCGGCGGTGCCCTCGGCGTACTCGAGCAGGCGGCGCACGTCGCGCGCCTCCTCGGGCTGCATCAATTCCAGCAGTGCGTGCTTGGTGTCCTCGGAGAGCTCGCCCAACAGGTCGGCGGCGTCGTCGGGGTCCATTTCCTCCAGCACGTCGGCGGCGCGTTCCATGTCCAGGGCGGAAATGATCTGCACCTGTTCGTCGTCGGGCATCTCCTGCAGCACGTCGGCCAGCCGCTCGTCCTGGAGTTCGGAGGCGACCTCGACGCGGCGCTTTTGGTTCATCTCGTGCAGCGCGTCGGCGAAGTCGGCGGGCTTCATCTCGTCGTGGGCAGCGACGTAGGTGCTGGCGGCCTGCGGTTCGTGCAGTGCGGTATGCACGATCGCGTCCCAGGGCACCAGCAGCCGCTCGCCGCGCGCCCGGCGCAGGCCCAGCAGACCGCCGGCGGGTTCTCCGCGGCGCACGTAGTAGTCGGAGATGATCCAGTCCCCGTTGCGTTCCCGGGCCAGGCCGATGTCCTCGACCACCGCGTTGCCGGAGCCGTCCTCGAACACCACGCGCCTGTCGAAGAGCTCCGCAGCCACCAGGATCTCCGCGCCGCGCTGCTGGAAGCGACGCATGTTCACCAGGCCGGAACAGATGATCTGCCCCGACTCCATGGCCTGGATGCGGGTCATGGGCACGAAGACGCGTCGCTTGCCGGGCACCTCGACGACCACGCCGACGCACTGGGCGGGCTTGGTGGCCAGGCGGGAAACGACCACGACGTCACGCAACCGGCCCAGGCGGTCGCCCAGCGGGTCGAAGACGTCCAGGCCCAGCAGGCGTGCGATGAAGACCTTCGTAGAATTGCTGCTCACGCTCTCTAGGCTACTGCCTGAGGTGCACCCTTCGGCGGTTTGGTCCATGTGTTGAGTGCTACGTGGTGAAACCGCGGTTGTGTGCGGCATCGCTTTCACCTTCAGCGATCAAGCCAGGTGTTCGGGTGCGGCAGCGTGCACAATGGATATATGTCATCCCCACTTGGTGCGTCCCCGTCCAACCCGAACCTGCCCGGCTTGCCGCGCGGTGAGCTTTTGGGCCGCTACAGCACGTACCTGGATGCCCAGAAGGTGGTTGACTACCTGGCCGACCACGACTTCCCCGTCGCCAACCTCACCATCGTGGGCAACGACCTCAAGTCGGTGGAGCGGGTCACCGCGAAGCTCAGCTACCCGAAGGTTGCCGCCGCCGGTGCCGCCCAGGGCGCGATGTTCGGCGTCTTCGTGGGGCTGGTGCTGACGATCTTCAGCCCGGGCTCCAACGCGCTGGCGCAGATCCTGTCCTCGGTGGGCATCGGCATGGCCATCTGGATGCTGGTGGGCGTGGTGAGCTACTCGTTCCGGCGCGGCAAGCGCGACTTCGCCTCGCAGTCCCAGGTGCTGGCCACCAGCTACGACGTGGTGGTGGCTTTCTCGCACGCACATGCGGCGCGTGCCATGGCGGCCAACCTGCCCATGAGCCGCATGGCGGCGGACAACGGCGTGGGCGCACACACCCCGCAGCCGCAGCCGCAGCCGCAGCCGCAGCCACAGGCCCCGGTCCAGGCCGCCGCGCCCGCGGCGCCCGCTGACCAGGGCGCCAGCGCCCCGACCTCCGGCAGCTACTCGGACTTGCCCGACGGGCGCCCGCAATTCGGCATCCGGATCCAGGACAACCAGCCCCCGGCCGCGGCCCCGGTGCCTGAGGCCTCGGCGGCGCCTGCAGCCGACACACCGGCAGCCGCACCCGCACCCGAGGAAACCGAATCGACAGATGGCACCGGGGACGCGGACCGCGAAACCGGCGCCGGGAGCGCAAGCGGGGAATCCACGCCGGAGGATGCGAAACACCCGGAACACGGCAAGCACCTCTAGCCAGCGGCCACGCACCCGGGGCACGGCCCCGGGCGGCAAGCCCAACAAGCACGAAACGCGAAGGCGGCCTTCATCCTACGAGGATGGGGGCCGCCTTCACGTTATGTGGCAGGTGCGTCAGATCAGCCCTTGCGGACCTGTGCCATCCATTCCTCGACCTCGGCCGGGGTGCGCGGCAGTGCCGCAGAGAGGTTCACGCAGCCGTCGGCGGTGATGAGCACATCGTCCTCGATGCGCACGCCGATGCCGCGGTATTCCTCCGGTACGGCGAGGTCCTCGTTCTTGAAGTACAGGCCGGGCTCGATGGTGAAGACCATGCCCTCCTCGAGGATTCCGTCCAGGTACAGCTCTGCCTTGGCCTGTGCGCAGTCGTGCACGTCCAGACCGAGGTGGTGGCTGGTGCCGTGGGGCATCCAGCGGCGGTGCTGCTGGCCCTCGGGGGAGAGTGCCTCCTCGAGTGGCACCGGCAGCAAGCCCCAGGCGTCGAGGTTCTGTGCCAGCACCGTCACCGCGGCAGTGTGCAGGTCGCGGAAACGGGTGCCCGGCTTGGCCACGGCGAATGCGGCGTCGGCGGCGTCGAGCACCGCCTGGTAGATCTTGCGCTGCACCTCGGTGTAGCTGCCGTTGACCGGCAGGGTGCGGGTCACGTCGGCGGTGTACAGCGACTCGGCCTCGACGCCGGCATCCAGCAGCAGCAGGTCCCCGTCATTGACGGTGCCGTTGTTGTTGATCCAGTGAAGCACCGTGGCGTTGTTGCCCGCGGCGGCGATGGTGTCGTACCCCAGGTCGTTGCCCTCTTCGCGGGCCCGGGCGAAGAACGCACCCTCGACCACGCGCTCGCCGCGTTCGTGGCCCATGGCGCGGTCCAGCGAGCGGACGACGTCGTGGAAGCCGTTCACCGTGGCCGCCACCGACTTCTTCATCTCCGCGATTTCCCACTCGTCCTTGACCAGGCGGATCTCGCTCAGGGCCTCGGAGAGCTCGCCGTCCAGGGAGTCCGAGACCTCCAGGTCCACTCCGGTGTTGATGCGGGAGGTGTCGACGAGCGCGTCGCAGTTCATGTCCACTTCGCGCAGCAGGCGGATGCGCATGCCGCCGAATTCCACCACGCCGGCGTCCTTGGTGATGGCAACCTCGAGTCCGGTCAGGTCGGCGGTGGGCAGACCCAGGCGCGCCTGCAGCAGGGGCAGGGTCGGGCGGGGTCCGATCCAGAACTCTCCGGTGCGGGCGTTGGAGTAGAACTCCTCCGAATCGCGCCCCGCCATCGGGGAGAAGTAGAGCGTGGAAACGTGGTTCGAGCCGTTGTCGCCCGCGCCGGTCTCGGTGGGTTCCAGCACCAGGACGGCTTCCGGCTCGTGGTCAAGGCCCAGCCCGGTGAGGTGGGCGAAACCTGAATGCGGACGGAAGCGGTAGTCGGTGTCGTTGGACCTGACCTTGTGCGGCCCGGCGGGAATGACCAGGCGTTCGCCGGGGAATCTGGCCGAGATAGCTGCGCGGCGGGCGGCCGCATACGGCGCGACCTGATCCGCGTCCGGAAGCGTGGAGTTTTCCGGGGCCCATGATGAGGCCATGAACTTCTTGAAGGCCTCGGAGTTGGGGCGCTGGGAACGGTTGTTCACGCGCTCTTCGAGGGGCTGGTCGCTGCCGGTGGTGGTGGTTGCATCAGTGCTCATTGTCCAATCGTCTCAAAGGCCGGACACTTACGCCAAGACGCCCTAAGAACAACTAGGTGCCGGTGCCGGGGACTGGTTGTGTGGCTGGCGCAAACCGCACGCTTTCGCGGTGAACGGCCGCTGCCCATCGAGGTGCCGCGCGGCATCGGCTGTTCGTTGTCGGAAGAACACCGCGGGGCACTGCCGACGCTGTCCTGCCAAGGGGCTACCCTGAGAGACATGCGGATCGACCTTCATGCTCATTCACATGTTTCCGACGGGACGGAGCACCCCGCCGAATTGGTGGCAGCGGCCAAGGCCGCGGGCCTTGACGTGCTGGCGCTGACCGATCACGACCAGACGTCCGGGTGGGCCGCAGCGGGGGAAGCCGCACTTGAAATCGGCGTGGGGTTGGTCCCGGGCATGGAGATCTCCTGCAAGACCGAGGCCGGCGTCAGCGTCCACTTGCTCTGCTACTTGCACGACCCTGCGCATGCGGGACTGATCGAGGAAATCGAAAAGGCCCGCGACGCGCGCATTACCCGTGCACGGCGCATGGTCGAGTTGCTCGCCGAGGATTATCCGGTGGATTGGGACCTGATCGCCCGCCACTCGATCCCCGGCGGGACGATCGGCCGACCCCACATCGCCGATGCCCTGGTCACGGCCGGTGTGGTCCGGACCCGCACCGAGGCGTTCGCTGAGGTGCTGACAGCTCGCTCGCGCTACTACGTGGGCCACTACGCCATGGATCCGGTGACCGCGGTCAAACTGGTGCGCGATGCCGGTGGGGTACCGGTGTTTGCACACCCGGTTGCCTCCGCCCGCGGCCGGGTGGTGGGGGAGGAGACCTTCGAGCAGATGATCGAGGCTGGTTTGTTGGGCCTGGAAATCGAGCACCGGGACAACCCCGAAGAGGGGCGCAAATACCTGCGTGCGCTTGCGCTGGAACACGACTTGATCGTCACTGGGTCTTCGGACTACCACGGCACCGGCAAACCGAACCGACTGGGCGAAAACACCACCAGCCCCGAGATGCTGCAGCGGATTCTGGAAGCCGGGACCGGCTCCGCACCGGTCGGAATGCCCGACCTGTTCTAGCCTTCCCCATCATGCGCACCGCTGCCGTTCCGGAGGGGACGCTGACGGTGCGCCTTTTTGATGCCCGGTGAGGGCTTTCCTGAGTTGCCGATGTGGTGGTCAGACGCGTACTTTTTCTCGTTATGCGCGTTGATTAATTTTGAGTTTGGCGGATGGACAATAGCTATTCGGTAAGTGGTCATCCAGTCGCAAACACATTACGAGTTCCGCCAATCATAATTCGGTTGATGGTCGTAACGGCCCCACTGAACGGACGGATTTTGCGGTTTTGGAATCGGTGCGTAATCGTCCTCCGGGGTGGGCGCGCCCGGACACCTGCTACTATCGTTGTAGTTGCTTCACAGTTTGAAATGTTTTTGTTGAGCCTAGTTCCAACGTTTCACGAAGCAACTCGCAACCACGACGGTATGAACTTAGCCGTCATTTGGATGTAAATCGGTGTCGTGCACTGGTGAGGAACACCTCCCTGCGACCATAGTCCGATGTCCAAGTATCCGGCATGAAGCCCGGGTGGTTATGCGCGCTCAGAATGCGTCCACGCCGGATGTCTGCTCGATTCGTGTATGCGAATTCGATTAATTGTGCCTTGTAGGCCAGCGCGCAAATTAGGAATTGTTGCCGGCGGCATTCCTACGAAGAGAGGATGGATATGGATCTCGAAAACGGGGATTATCAGCTTCTCGCAGGATGGGTTGTCCTGGGGTTGTTGGTGCTGTTTTACGGGGGGACATTTGTCATGTCCCTTATGATTGGCAAAAAGAAAGAAAACGCCGACGGTTATATGACAGCCGGAAACAAAATTGGTTTCGGCGTTTCCGCGGCAAGCATGACCGCCACATGGATCTGGGCATCCTCGATGTACGCCTCCGCGACATCGGGCTATACCTATGGCATTTCCGGGCCGATTCACTACGGTCTTTGGGGAGCATTGATGATTCTATTCATCTACCCCTTCGGCCGGAGGATCCGTGCGGTAGCGCCAAAGGCACACACCCTTGCCGAGGTCATGTATGCCCGCCATGGTCGTTCCAGCCAACTCATGCTGGCCGGATCCAACATCCTCGGTAGCGTCATTTCGCTGACCTCCAACTTCATTGCCGGTGGCGCACTCATCGCGTTGCTCTCTCCCTTTAGTTTCCGCCAGGGCATCATCGCGGTGGCTGCAGGCATCCTGCTTTACACCCTGTGGTCCGGGTTCAGGGCATCGGTGCTCACCGATTTTGCCCAGGTCGTGGCGATGCTCGGTGCCGTGGTGATCATTATTCCGGTGATCTTCTTCGCCGCCGGAGGCCCGGGTCTCTTTGAAACAGGCGCCTCAAACCTCACGGCTCAGCAGAGCGACTTCTTCTCTTCCGATGCGTTCATGAACCAGGGCGCGCCGTACATCGCGGCCGTGTTGGCGTACGCCATCGGTAACCAGACGATCGCCCAGCGACTCTTCGCAGTTCGTGAAGACCTGATCAAGCCGACCTTCATCACGGCGACGATCGGCTACGGTGCGACCATTATCGGATTCGGCATGCTCGGTGTCATCGCCTTGTACGCAGGCGTCACCCCGATCGACGGGGACATCAACAACCTAATTCCGCAGATGGCCGTTACCTACCTTGGCCCGGTCCTGTTGTGTATTTTCTTCATCATGATCCTGGGATCGCTTTCCTCCACGGCCGATTCCGACCTAGCGGCTCTTTCATCAATCGCAATGGCCGACATCTACGGTCAGTCCGTTGGCAAGAAGAAAGCCAATCCGAAGACGATGCTGCTGGTCGGCCGGATAACGATGATTCTGGCCACCGCAGCCGGCTTGTTCTTTGCGAGCGGGAAGATGAACATCCTTGACCTCTTGGTCTTCGTCGGCGCGCTGTGGGGTGCGCTGGTGTTCCCGGTCATTGCGAGCTTCTACTGGAAAAAGGTCACGAACATGGCCTTCACCGTCTCCTCACTGACTGCCCTGGCAGTTTTCCTGCCGGTGCGCTTCGAATGGATCTCGATGTCCGGTCTGACCGGCTACGTCGTGGACGTCGTTTCCATCGTCGGAGTTGGCGTGGTCCTGGGACTGATGAGCTTTGGATTCTTCGGGATGAAAATTGCCCGGATCATTGGTATCGCAGCAATCGTCATCGTCGCGCCGTTTGCCTTCGATGTCCTGCATGAATACGCCGTGCTCAGCGGCTCGCTGGTCGCCTATTCGGTCTCGACGGTCGTCTGCTACCTCATGTCGGTGCGCTCCAAGCAGGAGTTCGACTTCAGCACCATCAAGGACCGTGTCGGTGACTTCGACCCCGTCGAGACGATCACGAACGATTCCGACAACCTAGCCACTTCGAAGTAGAGACAAGGAAACAGGAGACTGTTATGAGTATTTTTTGGTTGACCGTATATGTCTTGACCTGGCCCCTGGTGGTTGGTGGAACGCTCTTTGTGATTGTGCGTGCCTTCTATCGGGAATGGCTCCAGGCGCGCGCAGAGGGCCGAGGCATGGTCTAGGACGGCGGGAGACAACGTGGGTCCAAGGGCCGACGGCGTTTCCAGCTAGTTCAAGTGCGGGGAGTCTGCCAGGTCACTGGCAGACTCCTCGCACTTTTCGCTTATGATGCCGGTTTTGCCGCTTTAGACTAGCGACGTTGCTCGTCCGCCTCGACGAAGTACCACGCCCCAGAGACTCGGGCAGCCATCATCAACCTTGACGACAAGCCCGGCACTTTCGCTGCAAGATTTGATCGGTAATAACGTGAGCGGCTCCGATTTCCCCCTTTGCCAATTCGGGGCCCGGACCGGAATCTTCCACGGAAGTTCCTGCTGCCAGCGGCCGGCAAGTTATCTGTCGAAGAGTGAAGCGCACCCGGGAGCGTCCGAACCCTGGCTGCAGTTCTCCGCCACGAGGATCTTCTTAGTCCGCCAGACGCTCATGGTGATTGATTCACTCGGTACATTGGCGACGCCGGGGATCGGAGTCCACGGGCCACCCTCCGTCGAGTACTCACCACGGAACCGTGTAGTCAGTCCGACCCTAAAGTCTCCCGTTTCTCCATACACGTGGCTGGTGTTGGTCGACTCATCAAATCCGCGGTTTGATGCTGGGGTCCCTGCGTAGTTCAAAGACCGAGATGTCCCATCACCGTAATTCCAGAGATAAATCACAGGAATTGCCCGTATTCGCACATTTTGATCGAAAAGTTCGATGCTGAAATTCTGGTCCTTAGACTCTGCGTATAGGTGTGCATGCCCATTTCGTAGTGAGAAGCCCTCTGGTTGACTGACTATTGACGACGCTGCAATTGGAAGTTTCCTGAACTGCGCTAAGGAAATTCTGGCGATATCTTGCTCAGCACCGGGAACATTCATGGGTGGTTCGGCGGAGCAGTACGTGGAAACGCCAACTATCTGTCCTGCACGTGGACCATTGATTGCTCTTACAACCCGAAACGTCCGCCAACCGCCTTCCGCGCAAGTGGGGTCGGCGATTGCGTCGCACCCTACTCGCGTCGTCATATCCGGCGTGCACTCCGAGTAGTACTTGACCGCGTACTTCAGTTTCGGACCACGTGACACGGTCTTGGATTTAGACCGGTTCTCGACACTACGATTTCCTGAATAGTCCGCGGTTTTCGGGCAAACGACTTGCACAACGATAGTTTGACCGGCGTACTTCTGGACTTCTTGGCATTTGGCGTCGTCTGGGATGATGGCCAGATCGACATTCGCCATTCCAACGAGTGAAGCGGTGACGATGGCTGCAGAAATGTATGCAATAAGGCGAAGTCTCATTACTGTTTCTCTGCTTCAACGTCAAGCGACTGAACCTTCCAACCAGATTCATAGCTCAACACCATAGTTCCAGGGAGGGGCTTTTCTACGGCCGGGAATTTTGCGTATTGTGTGCCATCGCTGGCGTACACGAGCATTTCTCCTTGCCGCAGTGTGAATAGCGCGACTCCGCCCTTGCCATCGACTATTGATTTGGTTATGACTGGCTTTAGGTCAACGCCAGTTATCCATGAACCTGCGATCCTATTTCCATCGGCCGTATCGATGAACTCCTCAAAGCATGCCTCACAGGAGGGATCAGTGACGGCCCTCAGGGGCTTTGAGTCGTTGGTTTCCGTGGTGTACTCAATTAACTCGTAATAGTGTTCCACGAAAGTTTTGACCCCGGCCTCGGATTTCTTCTTCGCCTCCTCGGGCATCTTGGGAACAGGCCAATTCTTCGCTGGACCCTTGGAGCTAGCGGGAATGGGCTTGGGTGTTGGTTTCGCTGTGGGACTCGGTGATGGCGTCGGAGACGAACTCGTTGCTGTGGCGGTGGAAATTGAAGACGAGCTCGAGGGTTCGGCGGGGACAGCGCTTCCGGTGCATCCCGCTGCTGCCAGCAGCAGCGCACCCGAGGAGAAAACGACGATGACTTGCTTGGTTTTCGTAAACATGCCTGAGGCCTACGATTCGGTCGGAGTCAATTAGCAGACAGCCTAGCCCGTTCGCGAGGGTTTCGGAGCGTTTTCCACAGGGTTCTATCGGCTTCGTGCCTGTTCGGGTGGCGATTGGACCAATGACAGATGCCCCCGGACGTCGGAAGGCAAGGGTGGTTCCGTGCGCGTCTCAAAAGATCGAAACCGAGGTTCGCGTACTAGAGCGCTGACCGGCCAGGATCGCATCCGGACAGGCTGAGGAATCCAATTCAGTCGGTGTCATGACTCGCGGACAGCACTAAGCCCCGTACCACTTCGGAATTCGAAGTGGTACGGGGCTTAGGTTGGAAAGGGTTTCAACCCGCGGCCGATTGGCGCTGAACCGAGCAGCAGGACCGCGTGGAAAGGTTAGTCCTCCAGGACCTGTAGCAGCGTGGCCCTCGGGATGCGCTTGCTCATCACGGAGATCGACTGGGGGTTTTCGTCCACGCAGACGAAGCGGCGGCCCAGTGCCTGCGCGACGGAACCGGTGGTGCCGGAGCCCGCGAAGAAGTCCAGGACCCAGTCACCTTCGCGAGAACTCGCGTTGATGATCCGGCGCAGGATGCCCTCGGGCTTCTGCGTGGGGTACCCGGTCTTTTCCTTGCCAGTCGGAGAGACGATGGTGTGCCACCATACATCGGTGGGCAGCTTGCCGCGCTCGCGCTTTTCGGCGGTGACCAGGCCGGGAGCCATGTAGGGCTCACGGTCGACCTCGGCGTTGTCGAAGTGGTACGTCTTCGGGTTCTTGACGTACACGAGGATGTTGTCGTGCTTGGCCGGCCAGCGGGACTTGGCCCGTGCTCCGTAGTCGTAGGCCCAGATGATCTCGTTCAGGAACGACTCGCGTCCGAAGATCGAGTCGAGCATGACCTTGGCGTAGTGGACCTCGCGGTAGTCGAGGTGCACATACAGCGTGCCGTCGTCGGCCAACAACCGCCAGGCCTCTCGCAGGCGCGGTTCCAGGAAGGACCAGTAGTCGTCGAACGCGTCGTCGTAGCTGTGCAGGTCCCCGCGCAGGGTGGAGTAGCTCCGGCCCTGGAAGCCGACGCGGTCGCCCTCGCCGGCGGCGGCGCGGACCGACGTCATGACCTGGCGCTTTTGCGTCCGCCCGGTGTTGAACGGCGGATCGACGTAGATCAGGGTGAAGGACTCGTCGGGCAGGGTGGGCAGGAACGTCGCGTTTTCGGCATGGACGATCAGGTTTGGTCCCGCCGGATCCCAGGCGGGGACGGGGGATGCCGCGGCGGGCCCATCGGCGTCCGGTGAAGGATCGGCGATGGGCCCGTCGGGAATGCTGGTCAACGTCATCTAGTTGCTTGGCGTCAATCTACTCGGCGTCGTTGCGGTTCACGACTTCGCCGTCGCGGCGGCGGGTGCGGCTGCGGTTGGGGCGGCTGCGTGCCGGGCGATCGGCCTTCGGGGCGCCCTGGTCCGAGGACTCGGTGGTGCCGGCGGGCTCGGAGGCAGCTGCCGTCTCGCGGTGGCGCTCGCCCTCGCGTGCCGGGCGGTCGGAGCGGCCGCGGGAATGGCCGTGGCGTCCGCCGCGCTCCGAGCTGTTGCCGCCGCGCTCGCCGCCACGCTCGCCGCCACGATCCGAGCGACGTCCACCGTCGGAGGACCGCGGGGAGTTCTTCTTGCCGGTCTCGCCCAGGTCCTCGAGCTTCTCGCCGGACAGGCCCTCGAGCTTGCGCGCGTGGCGCGGCAGCCGACCCTTGGTCCCTGCCGGGATGTGCAGGTCGGTGAAGAGGTGGGCCGAGGAGGAGTAGGTTTCCACCGGCTCGGTGACGTTCAGGCCCAGGGCCTTGTTGATCAGGCCCCAGCGCGGGACGTCTTCCCAGTCAACGAAGGTCACCGCGGTGCCCTTGTTGCCGGCGCGGCCGGTGCGGCCGACGCGGTGCAAGTAGGTCTTCTCGTCCTCCGGGCACTGCAGGTTGATCACGTGGGTGACGTCGTCGACGTCGATGCCGCGGGCTGCGACGTCGGTGGCCACCAGCACGTCGACCTTGTTGTTGCGGAAGGCACGCAGTGCCTGCTCGCGGGCGCCCTGGCCCAGGTCCCCGTGCATGGCGCCGGCAGCGAAGCCGCGATCGATCAGCTCGTCGGTCAGCTTGGCCGCCGAGCGCTTGGTCTTGGTGAAGATGATGGTGCGTCCGCGGCCCTCGGCCTGCAGGATGCGGGCCACGACCTCGTCCTTGTCCAGCTGGTGGGCGCGGTAGACGACCTGGCGGATGTCCTTCTTGGTGATCGAGTCGTCGTCCGGGTCCGCGGCGCGGATATGCGTCGGCTTGGTCATGTAGCGGCGGGCCATGGCAATGACCGGGCCGGGCATGGTGGCCGAGAAGAGCATGGTCTGGCGGTTCGCCGGGGTGGCGGCGAGCAGCGTCTCGACATCGGGCAGGAAGCCCAGGTCCAGCATCTCGTCGGCCTCGTCGAGGACCACGAGGCGCACGTTCTTCAGGTTCAGGTGGCGCTGGCGGTGCAGGTCGATCAGGCGCCCGGGGGTGCCCACGACGATCTCGACACCGTTGTTCAGCTGCTCGATCTGCGGTTCGTAGGCACGGCCGCCGTAGATCGTGGCGATGCGGGCGTTGCGCTTGGTCGAGGCCTTGGCGATGTCGGTGGCGACCTGGACCGCGAGCTCGCGGGTCGGGGCGACGATCAGGGCCTGCGGGGCGCCGGGGGCCGGAAGCTTGTCGTAGCCCTCGTCGGTGGGGCCGACCACGCGCTGCAGCGCGGGGATGCCGAAGCCGAAGGTCTTGCCGGTGCCGGTCTTGGCCTGGCCAATGATGTCGTGTCCGCCCAGGGCGACCGGGAGCGTCATCGACTGGATGGGGAAGGGGTGCAGGATGCCGGCGTCGGTCAGGGAGTCGACGATGTCGGCGCGGACGCCGAAGTCGGCGAAGGTCAGCTGCGGGAGTTCGTGCGGGGTTTCATCGGTGGACAGGGATTCTTCGATGTCCACTGCCTCGGACGCCGAATCGGCGGTCAGCAGGTGTTCTGTATTCGACACAGGGGGGTCTCATTCGTTTAGGCGCCTGGGACCGGGGTGCTCGACGACCGTCCCCGGCAAGGCCGGGGAAGTGGGGTCGGAGGTCCACCACAATCAGAGGTGCTTCCAGCGGAGCCGATCGCAGGCTTAGCTAGTGGTCAAGTGGATCTGACCACATGGGGCGCGGAAGTCGCTGGGTAATCCCGCATGAATTCTTTTCAAGGTACGCGACCGGGCATCCTTGTATACCGTTCAAGCATATCGTGAGTCCGGTCAATTCCGCGTATTGCCCCCGGAGGTCCGGGCCGCAGGGCCGTCCGTGGCCCGGTGCGCCGGGGACCCGGCGCACCGCAGGGTCCCCGGCACAGTCGTCAGGGACCGACGATCCGGAAGAGCACCTTGCGGCTGGCCATGTCCGCGTGCACCAGCTCGGCCTCGACCTGCATCCCCGCCTCCGCCGTCCCCTCAAAGCGCGCCATGACCGCCGGGTCCTTCACCTGAAGGGTGCCGCCGGTGCGGTGGTTGCCGTTGCCCGAGTCCTCGGTTCCGGTGATCGTCACCGCCGCGAAGCGTTCTCCCACCCGGTGGGCCAGCGAGGCGGCCTCCACGGTGTCCACGGCGGCGCGTTCGACGTTGTTGACGATGCGGTTCGAGGTGTTCATCAGGTCCGGAAGCTGGGGCAGCACCTCGCGCACGCCCGCCGGAACCTCCTGGCCGTGGACGGCGTAGGAGCAGATGAGCAGCGCGAAGCGGTCCACCAGCCGGCGCAATGGCGCGGTGGTGTGCGCGTAGGGCGCGGCGATGGCTGCCTGGACGATGTCCCCGGGCACCTCGCCGTCCAGCACGGTGTAGGTGGCCCCGCGGAACAGGCTCGTGGCCTGGTGCATGAGGGCCAGCTGGCGCGGGTCGGCCAGGTCCAGGGAGCGCAGGAACTCGCCATAGGGCTGCTCCGGCTCCCAGACCGTCCCGAGCGCCTTGGCCTGGAGCCGGAAGATCCTGATGTCCTTTTCCGCCGGCGGCGGCATGGTGCGCAACAGGCCCACCTTGGCCTCGAGCATGATGCGGGCGGCCTCCATCCCGGTCATCAGGGAGATCTGGGCGTTCCAGTCCTCCACCGGCAGCGGGGCGTCGGCCACGATGACATAGGTGCCGTCGACGCATTCGACCTCCTGGGAGGGGATGCGCAGGGATGCGCCGCCGCGGGCCCGTTCCAGCTCAATGCGCTTGAGCCCGATCTCGCGCAGCAGCTGCAGCATCGCACTGGCGGTCCCGTCGTCAAGGGCAGCCTGGACGTCGACGTAGTTGAGCTTTTCGCGGCTGCGGACAATGGCCCGCTCCAGGGCGGTGTGGGTGACGGCGCCGCCGGCATCGAGGGTGAAGGCCCAGAGGTAGGCGCTGCGGTCCTGGCCCGGCAGCAGCGAACCGGCGTCCTCGCTGATGGACTCGGGGTGCAGCGAGATCCGTCGGTGCGGCAGGTAGACCGTCTGGCCGCGCAGCCGGGTCTCGGCATCAAGGCTGCCGCCCAGGGCGACGAATCCGGGCACGTCGGCGATCGCATAGTGCACCACGTAGCCGTCGCCGTTGCGGGCCAGGTGCACCGCCTGGTCCAGATCGGTGGAGGTGGCCGGGTCGATGGTGACCAGTTCGATCTCGCGCCGGTCGATGGCCGGGCGCTCGAAGTCGGCGATGGCGCGCCGGGCCTCGGCGAGCACCTCGGGCGGGAACTCGCTGCGCAGGGCGAACTCGGTTTCCAGTGCCTGAAGGGCCTGGGCAAGTGCTGTGCTTCGTGCCTCGGGCGTGAGGGCGATAGATTGGTGGATCACATCGACAGCATAACCACCACCCCGGTGCCCGGTCGCGGTTGTGTCGCGTGTGTTGGGCCCCGAGTACGCTGAGGACATGACCAAATCACCTTTGACCTTTGGTTCGGCGGCCGCCGCGGAAGACGCGGAACTGGCCCTGCTGGGGCTGATCGCGTACCAGGAACTCACGTCCTTCGAACACCTGTCCTCCGATGCGCGACTGTCGCCGACACTGGTCGACAGGGAAACCCTGGGCCGTTTCGCGGTGACCGAGTTCGGGCATTTCGAGATGGTGCGCGAACTCATCGCCGATCGCGGCCTGGATCCGCAGGAAGTCATCGAGCCGTTCATGGCGTCCCTGGATGAGATGCACCGACGGACCAAGCCGGGGGACTGGTACGAGTCCCTGACCAAGGCGTATGTGATCGACGGGGTCGCCGCCGACTTCTATGCGCTGATAGCCTCGGGCCTGGAGCCGGCGGCCCGCTCGCTGGTCGAAGAGGTCAAGACCGCGCAGGGAATCACCGACTGGCTGCGCGAGCGGCTGCAGCTGGCCATCGCCGACCATCCCGAGCGCGCCTCGCGCCTGGCCCTGTGGGGTAGGCGGCTGCTGGGGGAGGCGTTGACCCAGGCCCGGGAGATCGGCGAGACCTACGACTTCTGGGGTGCCTTGCAGGCCGAGGGCCGCAACGACCGCGGACAGGAAATGACGGCGCTTTTTGCCCGGCTGGTGGAGAACCATTCGCGGCGCATGCGCCAACTGGGCATGACCGCCTGAGGCATACCGGCGCGATCTCCACCGCGGAACCGAGAGAAACGAGGAGAACCATGGACCTGGACAAGAACTCACCCACCCGTGTGCTGAGCACCTACGAGGTCGCCAGGGCGCTGAAGGAACTGCCGTCCTGGCGCGAACGCCACGGCGCGCTGGTGTGTGCGTGGGAGTTCCCGGATTCGCGCGAGGCGGTGGACTTCCTGGCCATCGTGGCGGAGGCCGCCGAACGCCAGGGGCACCATCCCGACGTGGACTGGCGGTGGAACACCATCTTCCTGAGCACCACCTCGCACGATGTGGGCAGCGAAATCACCCTGCGCGACGTGGCCCTGGCCACGCTGCTCGAATTCGCCGCCGCAGACTCCTCCGCCGTTGCGGCCCCGCAGCGCCACCAGGACGTGCACCTGGGCATCGACACCCGGGATCCGGCACGGCTGGAGGACTTCTGGATCGATGTCATGGGTTACCGCAAGGGCCGCGACGGGGACCTGGTCGACCCCGCGGGACGCAATCCGCGGATCTGGTTCCAGGAAACGGAAACGCCGAACCCCAACCGCATGCACATCGACAAGTACATTTCCCGCTCCGGGCTGGAGCATGCCCAGGCGGAGCTGGAAGCGAGCGCCGGCACGGGGGACAGGACGCACGAGCCAAGCTGGACCATCTACACCGATGCCGACGGCAACCGGGTCTGCCTGTGCACCTCGGACGGGGAACAACCGCCCGCCTTGGACTAAGGGGCCGGCCACAAGCCCGCGACGGCGCAGGCTTGGACAACGAGGGCTTAAACAACTCGAGGAGGACGGCTGGCCGTCCTCCTCGAGTCATCGAACGAAAGTGTCCTAGTGGGCGAAGCCCACGCGGCGTGCTTCCTCGACACCGATCTCCACATACGCGATGCCCGAAACCGGGACGAGCATGAGGCGGCCCTTGGAGTCGGTGAGGCGAAGTTCCCCGCCCGATGCCAGGGCTTCGGATACGCGCTTGGCCAACTCCTCGGCGTTTTCGGCGGATTCGATTACGATCTCGCGAGCAACATTCTGAATTCCAATGCGAACGTCCATGGTGGCCTTCCTGGTTTGTTGCATGTGCCGGCGCCCGGTGGCGCCGACCAACATCTAGTGTTGAATTTACGTCAGGATTCCTTGGGGAACCGACCGATTCCGCGCCAAGCTAAACGCGACACCAAATCGCTGGCCTCTTCCATGGGCACCTCATCGGCCATGTCAACCCAGTAACGGGCCGAGACCTGTGCCATCCCGGCCATCGCGCGGCCCATGAGCAGGGCCTGGGCCGGTGCAAGGTTCGTGTCCTCGGCAATGACGTCGGCGATGCGACCGGCGAACTCGGCGTTGAACGCCTCGATGCGCCCGCCGATCTCCCGGTCGTTGAGCAGGTCGGACTCGAAGATGAGCCTGAACCCCTGGGAGTCGCGGGCGATGTACTCGTAGTAGGCGCGAATCGTCGCGGTGACGCGCAGCTTGTTGTCCGAGGTGGAATTGATCGCGGCCTCCAGCAGGGAGCTGAACTCGTCCATGTGCGTATCCAGCAGTGCGACGTACAGTTCCCGCTTGCCGGGGAAATGCTGGTAGAGCACCGGCTTGGACACCTCGGCAACCTCGGCGATCTCGTCCATCGACGCCCCGTGGAAGCCATGGGCGACAAAGACCTGGTGGGCCGCCTGGAGCAACTGGCGGCGGCGGGCCGCACGCGGCATCCGTGCGGTCCGTGGGGGCCGGTCGCCGAGGTTGGGGGGAGTGGTCACATCGGCCCTTTCGCGAAAGCTGGCCGCCCGGCGACACCGGGCGACATTTCGCACAAGTCTACTCTCGGGTAACGACGGATCCCGGACCTGACGCATCGCGCCGCACGAGACTATGGTGAATACATGGATTCCAGCAGCGAGACCAGGACCCCGAACCGGAACGACTCCACGGGCAGGCCCCCGGCCCTCGTGGCGCCCGGGGACGAGCTCCTGCCCGAGGAATTGATGCGCTATTCGCGCCAAATCATCATCCCGGAGATCGGGATGGCCGGGCAACGCCGGCTCAAGAACGCGAGCGTCCTGGTCATCGGCGCCGGGGGACTGGGCTCCCCGGCACTGCTCTACCTGGCCGCGGCGGGTGTGGGGACGCTGGGCATCATCGACGACGACGTGGTGGACCTGAGCAACCTGCAGCGCCAGGTCATCCACTCCACGGCCGCCGTGGGGGAACTGAAGACCGAATCCGCGGCCAGGCGCATCCGCGAGCTGAACCCGCTAGTCACCGTGAAGCTGCACAACCACCGGCTGGACACCGCCAACGCCGTGGAGCTCTTCGGCCAATACGACGTGATCCTGGACGGCACCGACAACTTCGCCACCCGCTACCTGGTCAATGACGCAGCGGCGCTCGCCGGCAAGCCGTACGTCTGGGGTTCGATCCTGCGCTTCGACGGGCAGGTATCGGTTTTCTGGGACGAGCACGGGCCGAACTACCGCGACCTGTACCCGACCCCGCCGCCGCCGGGCACCGTGCCCTCCTGCTCCGAGGGCGGGGTCTTCGGGGTGCTGTGCTCGCAGGTCGGCTCCGTCATGGTGGCCGAGGCCATCAAGCTCATCACGGGGGTGGGCCGCACGCTGCTGGGCAGGCTGCTGATCCTGGATTCCCTGGACATGACCTGGCGCGAGGTCTCGCTGCGCCCGGACCCACAGGTTGAACCGATCACCGAGCTGCTGGCAAGCTACGACGACTTCTGTTCCACCCCGGCGCTGGATGCGGACGGGCTGCGGCTCACCGCGGCGCACAGCATCACGGCCTCCGGGCTGGCGGGGCTGCTGGAGGCGCGCGCCCAAGGGAAGGAAGACTTCCTGCTCATCGACGTGCGCGAGCGCGGGGAGGCGGAGATCGTGTCGATCCCCGGTGCCATCCTGGCACCGCGCGGGGCGGTCCTGGCCGGAGAGGTCGAATTGCCACGCGACAAGGAACTGATCCTGCACTGCAAGTCGGGCGGACGCTCCTCCGAGGTCATGCGCTACCTGCTGCGCAACGACTACACCCGGGTGCGCCACGTCGCCGGCGGCATCCTGGACTGGATCAGCGACGTGGATCCGAGCCTGCCGACCTATTGAGCCCGGCGGCCGTGTGAGGGAAACGGCGGGCACGAAAAAGGCGCAGCGGACAAAGCCCGGTGGGCTTGTCCGCGGCGCCTTCGCGCGTTGGCCGGGGCTCTAGACGGCCCGGCTCAGCTGCGCGACGTCCGGGGTCCCGGCCTCGGCGGCGGGGACGGCGTCGTCCGCCGCGGTCCCGGTGACCGGGCAGCGCGAGGCGTTCTTCACCGACGGTGCGCTCTGCGCCTCGACCTCGAGGCCGTAGAGCGTCTGCAGGGCCTCGATGTAGTCCCCGGCGCGTCCGGCTGCTGCCAGCTCGCGGGCACGGACCGTGGGCACGTGCAGCAGCTGGCGCATCATCCGGCGCATGGCGAATTCGACTTCCTCGGCCGCGGCGGTGCAGCCGTGCTGGGCACGGACCTTCTCCACCTCGGTCTCGAGCACCTGCTGGGTGTGCTTGCGCAGGGCGATGATGGCGGCATCGGCGGCGCGCTCGCGCTGTTCCGCGGCGAAGGCCTCGGAGGCATCGAGCACGATGCCTCGGGCCTGGCGCAGCGATTGGGCCTGCTCCTCGGGCGCTGCCATGCGCACCGATTCGAGGTTGATCAATTCCACGCCCTCCAAGGCACCGAGTTCCGGGTCGAAGTCGTGGGTCAGTGCCAGGTCGATGGCGACCAACGGTCGGGTGCCCCGATCCAGGGCGGCGATGTCCGCTGCCATCAGGCGGTGGTCCGAGCCGCTGCAGCCGATGATGACATCGGCCTGCTCGAGGGCAGCCTCGAGGGTGGACTCGTCAAGGGCGGTTCCGCCGCGTTTGGCGACGAAGGCCTCGGCGCGTCCGGAGGCGGAAAACACCGAGACGTGGTGGGCCGCGCGTTCGCGCAGCAGCGACAGGGTTGCCCCGGCGTAGGCGCCGGTCCCGAAGATCACGACGTTCTTGGTGGACCAGTCGGGGTCGCGGCTCAGGTCGGTGGCCAGCTCCAGGGCGACCGACACGACGGAGAGGCCGCGCGAACCCAGGGAGGTGCGCGATCCGACGTCCTTCGCGGTGCGCGAGGCGGCCTGGAAGAGCCTGACCAGCGAACCGGTCGCGGTTCCCGCTGCCTGCGCCTCATTGAGCGCGCGGCGCACCTGTCCGGCGATCTCGCGTTCGCCGATGACGGCGGAGTCGAGTCCCGCGCCGACGGAGAAGAGATGCTCGATGACCTCGGTCTCGGTCTTGGAGACCAGGGCGGTGGAAATGACATCCTGGCTGAGCCCGGTGCTGGCAGCGATCTGGGAGATCACCTCCGACCGGGCGGCGGCCACGTCCTCCGACTGCGGGACTTCGCAGTAGATTTCGTAGCGGTTGCAGGTGGCCAGGGTGATGGCGCCGGCAACCGGGCTCGCCGAAGCGAGCACGACGGAAGCGACCTGGGAGGCGTCGGCACTAATCTTTGCCACGGTCTCGAGGTCGATGTCTGAATGAGAGGCAACGAGAGATAGTAAAACCACAGTGTGTCCAATCATAGCGCTTCTACGTCACGTAGAGCATCGCATGTGACAGGTTCGACCATCCCCCAGGCTGAATCAACAGCGTCCCCAACGAACAGTTCCCCCAAGTACCGCTTCCCCAATGAATCGGTTTCCCCATGGTAGCCCCGATATGTGCCGCAAGGCACTGGTTTCGTACCGGTTTTTTCCCCCCAAATCATGGTGCGTGTTCGCTGGGGGCGTGCGGATTACGATTCGGCGCAACATGTTGGCAGAATCAATGCCATGACGTTGAGCCAGAACCACCCGCTGATGGACGGTCGTACCGCCAATTCCCCGTTGATTTCCGCCTACCGCGGTCAGAAGCCCAGCCGCAGACCCGTGTGGTTCATGCGCCAGGCAGGCCGTTCGCTGCCCGAGTACCGCAAGCTGCGCGAGGGCACCGAAATGCTCGAATCGTGCCTGCGCCCGGACATGGCCTCCGAAATCACCCTGCAGCCGGTGCGCCGCCACGACGTGGATGCCGGGATCTTCTTCTCCGACATCGTCATCCCGCTCAAGCTCGCCGGCATCGACGTGGACATCGTCCCGGGCGTCGGTCCGGTGCTGGGGACCCCGGTGCGCACCGCCGCCGATGTGCGCGCGCTGCCGAAGATGGACGACGCGGCCCTGGACCCGATCCGCGAGGCGGTGGCGATGACCGTCGAGCAGCTGGGCAACACCCCGCTGATCGGATTCGCCGGCGCCCCGTTCACGGTGGCCGCCTACATGGTGGAGGGACGCCCGTCCCGCGACCACATGGGCCCGCGCACCATGATGCACGCCCAGCCTGGCGTCTGGGAGGAACTGGCCAACTGGGCAGCCGATGCCTCCGGCGCGTTCCTGCGCGCCCAGATCGAGGCCGGCGCCTCCGCTGGCCAGCTCTTCGATTCCTGGGCCGGGTCGCTCTCGCTGGGGGACTACACCAACTTCGTGGCGCCTGCCTCGGCGCGTGCCCTGGACCTCGTGCGCGACACCGGCGTCCCGCTGGTGCACTTCGGCACCGGCACCTCCGAGCTGCTCGGCGCCATGCGCAACGTCGGCGTCGACGTCATGGGCGTGGACTACCGCCTGCCGCTGGACGAGGCCAACCGCCGCCTGGGCGGGGACATCCCGCTGCAGGGCAACATCGACCCGGCCCTGCTGACCGCCCCGTGGGAGGTCCTCGAAGCCCACGTGCGCGAGGTGCTGGCCGCCGGCGACACGGCTCCGGCGCACGTGGCCAACCTGGGCCACGGCGTGCCGCCGGAAACCAACCCGGAGACCCTCACCCGCGTGGTCGAGCTGATTCACTCGATCCCGGTGGCAGGGCGTTAGGCTAGAACCACCAGCAGTACCGCCGGGGTGCGGTGCGCGGGCATCCGCGCAAAGGCCACGCGCAGCGCACCCCGGACCCGTCAGTTACACCTTCGTTTTCCCGGAAAAGAGTTGATGGTGCCAAACGTCCCAGAGCAGCCCCGCAGCGGCTCGGCCGACGAGGTCGGCGCAACCGGCCACGGGCGCGTGCGCCAGGAACCGGCCGACGCCGGGACGCCGGCGGAAGCACCCGGCCAGGGCATCGACGGCGACCAGGCGCCCGCCGCCGGGCAGGCGCCCGCCAAGGCCAGACCCACCCAGGTCGCCTCCAATGCGGCTGCCCACGCCCTGCGCCTGCTGAACCGGGCCCGCGGCACCGAGGCCCACCCACCGGCGCCAAGTGTTCCCGACGCCCCGTTGGCAGTGGTCGTCGGCGGCGGGATCTCCGGGCTGGTGGCCGCCCGGGAACTGGCGGCCAGCGGCCACCGCGTCCAGCTGCACGAGGCAGGACCCGTCTTCGGCGGCTGCGTAGGCGCCCACGAGGTCGCCGGGCTGGCACTGGATGCCGGCGCCGAATCCTTCGCCACCCGCTCCACTGCTGTCGCCGACCTGCTGGGCGAACTGGGCCTGGGTGATGACATCGTCACGCCCGAACCCGGGGGAGCCTGGCTCTACCTCAAGCGCGGGTCGGAGAACGTGGTCCTGCCGCTTCCCGCCACCGGCATCCTGGGCATCCCCGGGGACCCATGGGCCGAGGAGGTCCGCCGCGCCGTGGGCCGTGCCGGCGCGCTGCGTGCCGCCGCCGACCTGATCACCCCGGTCTCCAAGAAGATCCTCGAGGGCGACATGTCCCTCGGCGCCCTGGTCCGCTCCCGCATGGGCTCGGCGGTGCTCGAGAACCTGGTGACCCCCGTGGTCTCCGGGGTGCACTCGGCGGACCCCGACACCCTTGACGTGGACGCCATCGCCCCGGGGCTGCGCGCCGCTGTGCACAAGCACGGCTCGCTGGCCCGCGCCGTCGCCGCCATGCGTGCAGCGGCCCCTGCCGGATCCGCCGTCGCTTCGGTCTCCGGGGGCATGAACCGCCTGGTCGCGGCGCTGGTGGCCGACCTCAAGGCCGCGGGCGTCCAGCTGCACGCCAACAGCCCGGTGGCAGGCATCGCGCCGGGCGCCGGGGGCACCGGCTTCCGCATCGAGCTGGCCCCGCGGGCCGCCGACGCCCCCGCGGCCAAGGACGCCAAGCACGAGAAGGAATCGCGGCAGGAACGCCACGAGCGCCAGGCCCACGAGGCCGGGGCCGCCGGGGCCGGGCAGACCCGCGAAGTGCTTGCCGACCGCCTCGTCATGGCCACCGGCGGCGAGACCGCCGTCGACCTGTTGCGCGGCATCGACGCCGGGTTCGCCGAGCACCGCCCGGCTCCGGGTGCCGGCATTTCCCTGGTCACCCTGGTGGTCGACAAACCCGAACTCGACGACGCCCCGCGCGGCACCGGGCTGCTGGTGGCCCCCACCGTCGATGACGTCGGGGCCAAGGCGCTGACCCACGCCACCGCCAAGTGGCACTGGCTCGGGGACGAATCGGGCCCCGGCTCCCATGTGCTGCGCCTGTCCTACGGACGGCTCAACGACGTGGCCTCCGCCCTGGTGAACGCCGATGACGCCTCGCTGCGCAATGCGGCGCTGAAGGACGCCTCGGTGCTGCTGGGAATCGAGATCACCGCAGGGGACATCCTGGGCTTCGACGTGGTGCGCTATTCCGGAGCGCTGCCCTTCGCCACCACCGGCCATGCCAAGCGCGTTGCCATGATCCGCGAACTCGCCGCCACCCACCAGGGGCTCGACGTCGTCGGGGCCTGGCTGGCGGGCACCGGCCTGGCCGCCGTCATCGCCGACACCCGCAAACGGCTGCGCATCACCGTCAGCTGAGCATTCCACCCAGAGATTCGTTTCACTTACGATTACCGCTTCGCCCCCACGGGCAGAGCACCGCCAAGAAAGCAGGAGATCCAAACCATGAGTGCAGTGGAATCCAACTCACCCGTCATCCGCGACCGCGAAGCAGCGGGTTCCGACGCGACCATGTACTACACCCTGTGGACCGTCTTCAAGCGCGATTCGGACCTGGACCGCCACGAGGGCGTCGAGGCGTTTGACGCGCTCATCGCCGAGCTCGCCGCCGAGGGAGTGACCCTGCGCGGCACCTACGACGTCTCCGCCATGCGCGAGGACGCCGACGTGATGACCTGGGTCCACGGCCCGACCGCCGAGTCCCTGCAGGCAGCGGTGCGCAAGATCCGCCGCTCCTACCTCTTCGCCGAGACCTCCATCGTCTACTCGACCATGGGCGTGCACCGCGAGGCCGAGTTCGCCAAGGACCACTCGCCGGCCTTCGCCCGCGGCGTGGCCCCGGAGACCTGGATGACCGTCTACCCGTTCGTGCGCTCCAACGACTGGTACCTGCTGGACCCCAAGGAGCGCGGCAAGATGCTGCGCGACCATGGCATCCTGGGCCGCGAGTTCCCCGAGGTGCTGGCCAACACCGTCGCCGCCTTCTCCTTCAGCGACTACGAATGGCAGATCTGCCTCGAGGCCCCGGACATGATCGACCTCGTCGACATGATGCGCCACCTGCGCTACACCGAGGCCCGCAACCACGTGCGCGAGGAAACCCCGTTCTACACCGGTCGCCGCATCTCCACCGCCGAGGTCGCCGAGGTCCTGCGATGAGCCAGGATTTCGATCCTCGCACCGGATATGACGCCAACGGCGTGATGGAACCCAAGGCGTACGACGCGATCCTGCTGGCGTCCTTCGGCGGCCCCGAGGGCCAGGAGGACGTGATCCCGTTCCTGCGCAACGTCACCCGCGGCCGCGGCATCCCGGACGAGCGCCTCGAAGAGGTCGCCACCCACTACCGGGCCAACGGAGGGGTGTCCCCGATCAACGCGCAGAACCGCGCGCTGAAGGCCGCCCTCGAGGCCGAGCTGGCCGCCCGTGGCATCAACGTGCCGGTCTACTGGGGCAACCGCAACTGGGCGCCCTACGTCGGGCAAACCGTTGAGCAGATGTACAACGAGGGGCACCGCACGGTGCTGATGCTCTCCACCAGCGCCTACTCCGGCTATTCCTCCTGCCGCCAGTACCGCGAGGACCTGGGCGTCGCCCTGCGCGAAACCGGGCTGGAGGGCAAGCTCGAGGTCGACAAGGTGCGCCAGTACTTCGACACCCCCGCGTTCGTGAACCCGTTCATGGACGGGCTGCGCGACTCGCTGGCCAACGTCCGGGCGCAGCTGGCGACGGCCGGCAACTCCGAGGGCGAGATCAAGATCGTCTTCGTCACCCACTCCATCCCGACCTCCGACGCGCAGGCCGCCGGCCCGCGCGACCTGGTCGCGCAGCTGGACACCGACCTGTACTCGGCCCAGCACCTGGCCGTGGCCGACGCGATCCTGGCCGGGGTGTCCGAGGCCGCGGGCCTGGAGCACTCCCTGGTCTTCCAGTCGCGCTCCGGCGCCCCGCACGTGCCGTGGCTGGAACCCGACATCAACGATGCGCTCACCGCCTACAAGGCCGCCGGCGTCGCCGGGGTCGTGGTGGTACCCATCGGCTTCGTCTCGGACCACATGGAGGTCCTCTGGGACCTGGACACCGAGGCCAAGGACAGCTGCGCCGAACTCGGCCTGGCCTTCCACCGCGTCCCGACCCCCGGGACCCACGCGGACTTCGTCTCCGGGATGGTCGACCTGCTCTCCGAGCGCCTGGCAGGGACGGACGGGAACGCGCTGAAGCCCGGACGCGCCTCGGTGGCCGAGCTCGGCCCGTGGTTCGATGTCTGCCGCCCCAACTGCTGCGTGAAGGTGATGCGCGACGGGACCACCAAGCCGACCATCGCCGCGGTCGACTCCGAGGTCGGGGTGCCTGCATCATGAGCGCCGAACGCTTCACCATCGGCACCCGCGGCTCCGCGCTGGCCACCACGCAGACCGGGCACGTCGCCGCGCAACTGCACGAGATCTCCCAGGTCCCCTACGACACCGTGCTGGTCAAGACCGAGGGGGACGTGACCACCGGTCCGCTGTCCCAGCTCGGCGGCACCGGCGTGTTCGCCGCCGCCCTACGCCAGGCGCTCTACGAGGGCACCTGCGACCTGGCGGTGCACTCGCTCAAGGACCTGCCCACCACGCAGCCCGAGGGCCTGGTCATTGCCGCCACGCCGAAGCGAGCGGACGTGCGCGACGCCTTGTGCGCCCGCGACGGGCTTTTCCTGGCCGAACTGCCGCAGGGCGCCACCGTCGGCACCGGTTCCCCGCGCCGCGCCGCCCAGGTGCTGGCCTTCCGGCCGGATCTGGAGATCGTGGACATCCGCGGCAACGTCGGCACCCGGCTGGGCCGGGTCAAGGGCTCGCCGGCGCAAAAGGACGACGGGGGAGTGGGGCGCACCGCCCAGGGCGACCTGGACGCGGTCATCCTGGCCGCCGCCGGCCTGGAGCGCCTGGGCCTGGAATCGCACATCACCGAGTACCTGGACCCGGAAATCATGCTCCCGGCCCCCGGCCAGGGCTCCCTGGCCGTGGAGGTGCGGACCGGCGGCAGCGGACACCCGTCCGTCGACGCGGCCCTGGAAACCATGGACGACGGCGACACGCGCCTGGCGATCACCGCCGAGCGCGCGCTGCTGGCCCGCCTCGAGGCCGGCTGCGCCGCGCCCATCGGCGCGCTGGCCACGGTGCACGGCGATGTCCTGGTACTCGACTCGGTGGCTTGCCGTCCCGACGGCACCGACACCATGCGCCGCTCCGCCACCACGCAAACGCTCACTGTCGACGGCGCCCACGCCCTGGGCGTGGCGCTGGCCGAGCAATTGCTGCGCGAGGGCGCTGCCGACCTGGCGGGACTCTAGTCGCCACCATGAACGCTGATTCAGTGCTCGCCGGCCGCACCGCCCTGCTGCTGCGCGACCCCGCGCGGGCCGCGGAAACGGTGGCGCGGCTTGCCGGGCGCGGCGCGTCGGCGGCGGTGTGCAGGCTCATCGACTTCGAACTGCCCGCCGACACCGGCGTGCTGGATGCCGGGCTGCGCCGGCTGCTGGCCGGCGAGTTCGACTGGCTAGTGCTCACCTCGGTGAACACGGCCAGGGCCCTTGAGCTCCGCGCCCGCGCCCTGGGCCTGGAACTGCGCATTCCGCGAAACACGCGGGTTGCAGTGGTCGGCGAGGCGACGGCGCGCGCCGTGAAGGCGTTGGGCGCGTCCGTGGACTTCATGCCGGAGCACGACCATTCGGCGCGCGGCATGCTCGCCGAGTGGGAGGAACTTAGCTCACCGCCCCGGGCCGGCAAGGCGCACACCGCATTCATGCCGCAGGCGGACATCGCCTCCCCGACGCTGCGCGACGGCTTCACCGCCAGCGGCTGGGACGCACACATCGTCATCGCCTACCGCACCGTCCAGGCCCCCGCCGATCCCGAATTGGCCCTGCAGCCCCCGCTGCCGGACCCCGACCTGCCCCACGGCAGCCACACCCTGGCCCGGGACCAGCTGCCCGCCGCCGTGGACCGGCTGGATGCGGTGTTCTTCACCTCGCCGAGCACCGTGGACCAGTTCCTGTCCCTGGTCCCGGCACCCGGGGCGAACCTGGCGCTGGTGGCGATCGGCGACAGCACCGCTGCCCGCCTGCGCGCCCACGGGCTGGAACCCACCGCCACCGCCGGCTTCCCGACCCCCGAGGGCCTCATCGACGCCTGGGAGCAATCCCTGCAACCCGCGCAAGAACCCCCGACCTAGGGGGGGATCCCGCAGCGCCCGCCCGAAGCCGGCGCCGCACACCCCCCCCAGTCTTCGAACCACCCCCGCCTTCGAACCACCCCCGCCTTCAAACCCCCAGTCACGAGCTTCACAAGGAGCCAGAATGTCATTCCCCGCCCGCAGGCCCCGCCGCCTGCGCACCACCCCAGCGATGCGCCGGCTTTCGGCCGAGCTCGTGATGGCCCCGCAGCAGCTGATCCTGCCCGCGTTCGTGCGCGAGGGGCTGACCGAACCGAACCCGATCACCTCCATGCCGGGGGTTGTCCAGCACACCATGGAAACGCTCAAGGCCGCCGCGGCCGAGGCCGTCGAGCTGGGCCTGGGAGGCATCATGCTCTTCGGCATCCCGGAGACCCGCGACGCACTCGGCAGCGCCGGCGTGGACCCGGCCGGCATCCTGAACCGCGGGATCGAGGCAGTGCGCGCCGAGGTCGGCGACGAGCTGGTCATCATGTCCGATGTCTGCCTGGACGAATTCACCGACCACGGCCATTGCGGCGTGCTCGATGCGGCGGGAAATGTCGACAACGACGCCACGCTCGAGATCTACGGCCGCATGGCCGTCGCGCAGGCGGAGGCCGGAGCGCACATGCTCGGCCCCTCTGGCATGATGGACGGCCAGGTAGCGGTGATCCGCCAGGCGCTGGACGACGCCGGTCACCAGGATGTCTCGATCCTGGCCTACGCGGCCAAGTACGCCAGTGCGTTCTACGGCCCGTTCCGCGAGGCCGTCGATTCCCAGCTGAAGGGCGATCGCCGAACCTACCAGATGGATGCCTCCAACCGCCGCGAGGCGATGATCGAGGTCGAGCTGGACCTGGCCGAGGGCGCCGACATGGTCATGGTCAAGCCGGCCATGAGCTACCTGGACGTGCTTGCGGACGTGGCGGCCATGTCCCCGGTGCCGGTCTCCGCCTACCAAATCAGTGGCGAGTACGCGATGATCGAGGCCGCCGCCGCCAACGGCTGGATCGACCGCCGAGCCGCCATCACCGAATCCGTGCTGGGCATCCGCCGTGCCGGTGCCGACACCGTGTTGACCTACTGGGCCAGTGAACTCGCCCAGTGGCTGAAAGAAGGAAAATAATGACCAGCTCCGCAGAACTCTTCGCCACCGCCCAGCAGCTCATGCCCGGCGGGGTGAACTCCCCGGTGCGCGCCTTCGGCTCGGTCGGCGGGGTGCCCCCGTTCATGGTCGGTGCCAAGGGTGCCTACCTTACCGACGCCGACGGCAACTCCTACGTCGACCTGGTCTGCTCGTGGGGTCCGGCGCTGCTGGGCCACGCCCACCCGGCCATCCAGGAGGCAGTGCACGCCGCGGTTGACCGCGGGCTGTCCTTCGGCGCCTCCACTCCCGACGAGGGCAAACTGGCCCGCCTGGTGATGGATCGCTTCGGCGGCGTGGAGCGCATGCGCATGGTGTCCACCGGCACCGAGGCCACGATGACCGCGGTGCGCCTGGCCCGCGGCTACACCGGCCGCGACCTGATCGTGAAATTCGCCGGCTGCTACCACGGCCACCTCGACGGACTGCTGGCCGCTGCCGGCTCCGGCCTGGCCACCCTGGCCCTGCCCGGCTCCGCAGGGGTCACCGCGGCCACCGCCGCCGAGACCCTGGTGCTGCCGTACAACGACCGCGAGGCCATCACCGCCGCGTTCGCCGAGCACGGGGAGCGGATCGCGGCGGTCATCACCGAATCGGCACCCTGCAACATGGGCGTTGTCACCCCGGAAGAGGGCTTCAACAAGTTCCTCGCCGAGACCACCACCGCCAACGGCGCGCTGCTGATCCTCGACGAGGTGCTCACCGGCTTCCGCGCCTCGGACGCCGGCTACTGGGGCCTGACCGGCCGCACCGAGGGCTGGACCCCGGACCTCTACACCTTCGGCAAGGTCATCGGCGGCGGCCTGCCCACCGCGGCCCTGGGCGGCCGCGCCGAGGTCATGGACTACCTGGCCCCGCTGGGCCCGGTCTACCAGGCCGGCACGCTCTCGGGGAACCCGGTGGCCATGGCCGCCGGCATCGCCCAGCTGACCAACGCCACCGCCGAGGTCTACGCGCACATCGACGAGAAGTCCCTGCAGCTGCAGTCGGCCCTCACCGAGGCACTGGGTGCCGCCGGGGTCGACCACTCGATCCAGCGCGCAGGCAACCTGTTCTCCGTCGCCTTCGGCACCTCGGAACACGGGGTGTACAACTACGAGCAGGCCCAGGCGCAGGAAGCATACCGCTACGCACCGTTCTTCCACTCGATGCTGGAGTCGGGAATCTACCTTCCGCCGAGCGTCTTCGAGGCCTGGTTCCTGTCCTCGGCGCACGACGATGAGGCCATGGAAAAGATCTTCGCGGCCCTTCCGGCCGCCGCACGCGCGGCGGCTTCGGCGGTCCCCGCCGCCTGATTCCTCCGGGTGGCTTGAATGCCCCCGATTATTGAAACGTCAACCGCTTGATGTGGCAATATTCGGGGGCGTTTTCACGTTCCGGGCACCGATCGCCGACCGGCGAACCAAAATTGGTGAGGGCTATGCCACTTTCGCGAACGACCCGATGCGGCGTTGACGCCGCGGGGGCGGCGAATCTCCCCGACCTGGAAAGGGGATCGGTGTCCGAGGAAAAAGCCATGTCAAGCCGAACTTAGGGGTAGCGGCAACCGGGCCGGAAGGTACCGACGGCGGCACCTGACGGGGGAGTGCGCCGTGATCTCCGAGGGCCATCGACTTCCTGCGGTACCTAGCCGGCGCGGCTAGGCTTGTCCGGTTAGTTTTCGTGTTTCATTGCCACCGAGGAAAACCATGAGTCTTTTTCGTACCAAACCCGTGGAAAGTTTCCTGGCCGATGCCGCAGAACCTGGACGACAGCTCAAGCGGTCCCTGAACGCCTGGGACCTGATGATCATGGGAGTGGCCGTCGCCGTTGGCGCCGGAATCTTCTCCGTCGGAGCCCGTGCGGCGGCCGACTTCTCCGGGCCCGCGGTCACCCTCTCCTTCGTGATCGCCGCGCTGACCTGCGCGATGGCGATCATGTGCTACGCAGAGTTTTCCACGGCAATCCCGGTCGCCGGATCGGCCTACGTGTTCAGCTACGCGACCATGGGCGAATTCGTGGCCTGGGTCATCGGATGGAACCTGATCCTCGAGCTGTTCACGGCGGCGGCAGTGATCGCCAAATACTGGGGAATCTACCTCACCGAAGTCTTCCAGCTTGTGGGAGTACACCTCTCACCCACCATTGAACTAGGCATCGTCACCATGAGCTGGGGGCCCTTCTTGATCGTGGCCTTGTTCACGATCCTGCTGGTCCTGGGCACCAAGCTATCGGCCACCGTCTCCAACGTCTTCACCGTCATCAAGATCGGCGTCGTGCTCTTCGTGATCGTCGTCGGATTCTTCTACGTGAAGGCCGAGAACTACGCGCCGTTCATCCCGGAGGCCGTTCCGGCGTCGGGGGACGGCACCACCGAGGTGCTCAAACAGTCCCTCTTTGCCTTCGCCACCGGCGCCGCCCCGGCACAATACGGACTCATGGGCGTCTTCGCCGGTGCCGCGCTGGTGTTCTTCGCCTTCGTTGGGTTCGACGTAGTGGCCACCAGCGCCGAGGAGGTCAAGAACCCCAGCAAGACCCTGCCGCGCGGGATCTTCGCCGGACTGGCGCTGACGACGCTGCTGTACATCGGCGTCTCCCTGGCGTTGACCGGCATGGTGTCCTATCGGGACTTGGCCGCCGTGGACACCCCGAACCTGGCCACCGCGTTCTCGCTGGTGGGCAACGAGGGCGCCGCCTCGGTCATCGCCGTGGGCTCGCTCATCGGCCTCACCACGGTGGTCATGGTGCTGCTCATGGGTCTCTCGCGCGTGGTCCTGGCCATGAGCCGCGACGGGCTGCTTCCGTACAAGCTCTCCAAGACCAGCGCCAAGCGCGCCACCCCGGTGCGCATCCAGGTCATCTGCGGCACGCTGGTGGCCCTGGCCGCGGGGTTCACCCGCGTGGACGTGCTGGAGGAAATGATCAACATCGGAACGCTCTCCGCGTTCGTCATGGTCAGCCTGGGCATCATCGTGCTGCGCCGCAAGCGCCCGGACCTCAAGCCTGCCTTCCGGGTTCCCCTCGGCCCGGTTATCCCGGTCGTCTCCGCATTGCTGTGCACGTACCTGATGCTGAACCTTGCCGTGGAAACCTGGATCTACTTCGTGCTGTGGCTCATTGTCGGCGTAGTCATCTACTTCTCCTACGGCCGCAAGCACTCGCGCCTGAACGAGAAGTTCGCCAAGCAGATCGCCATCATCGACGGCACCGAAAACGAACTGGTCGACAGCAAGTAGTCCGCGGGCCCGAATCGCGGTCCCGCGCGACCCTTGAGCCAACGGAACCCACCGGGAATCGGCGTCCGTGCCTCGACGTGCCAACGCGGTCCACACCGTCACCGTCGAGCGCATGGTTGGTGGGCGCTTGTCTCGTATGCCGTGCCAATTCCGCCGGCAGCGGACGTTCCCGGAGCACGAAAAAGGCACCGTTCCTTTCCCCACTGAGGGGAAGGAAACGGCGCCATTTTCATGGGGTTACCTGTGCATGAACCCCTACGTCCTAGAAGGCAGGAAGAACGCTGCCGTCCTTCCACGTGGTCTTGATGTACTCGCGAACCTCGTCCGAACGCAGCAGCTCATCGAGCTTGGCGATCGCCGCGGTCTGTTCGCCCTCACGCCAGGTCAGGAAGTTGGCGTTTGGGTTGTCCTTGGCCTCTTCCTGGAACAGGATCTCTTCCGGGTTCAGCTTGGCCTGGACGATGTAGTTGCCGTTCACCACGGCGATGCCCACGGTCGGGTCTTCCTGGTAGAACTTCGGAACCTGCTCCGAGTTGACTTCCTGGAACTTGAGCTTCTTGGGGTTCTTGGCCTCATCGTCCTGCACGGTCAGTGCCGAATCGCCGTCGACCAGACCGCTGAGCAGGCCAGCCGACTCCAGCACGCGCAGGCCGCGCAGCTGGTTGACCGGGTCGTTGTTCAGCACCACGAGGCTGCCCTCGGTTACGTCGGCGACTTCCTTGAACTTCGTGGAGAACGCGGTCAACGGTTCGATGTGCACGCCGGCGCCGTGTTCAAACTTGTAGCCCTTGGTTGCCATCTGGTCCGCGAGGTAGGCCTCGGTCTGGAAGAAGTTGGCGTCCAGGGTTCCATCGTCAAGGGCGATGTTCGGGGTCTGGTAGTCGTCGATCTCGGTGATTTCCAGATCGATTCCGTTCTCGGCGGCCAAGTTCTCGTCGATGTACTCGAGGATCTGGGCGTGCGGGATCGGGCTGGCGCCGACCTTGACGACCGTCGGGCTGGCCGGGTCGAGCGTTGCCGTCGCGCTGGGGGCAACGGCAGTGCCGCCGCCGCAAGCCGTCAGTGCGAACAGGGTTGCGACGCCGGTGAGGGCGAGTGCGAGCTTCTTACGCATGGGCTGCGTTTCCTTTTCATCTAGACCCGATATTGGTCGGGATCGGGTAACTAACGCAGCTAGCGGCTACTGGCTGCGCGCCGGCGGGGTGAGCCGTCGGAAAATCACGATCAAGCACCGTGGTGCTTCGAGGAGATACTGCGATGGAAAGCTGGATATGGCATTCCCATCGGTTGGTGTGGCTGACGAGTCCGCCACACCAACCGATGGTGCCGTCTCGGGATTCGCCCCTGGCCTAGAAGGCCGGGATGACGTCGCCTTCGGGCCACGTGGTCTTGATGAAGGCGCTGACCTCGTCGGAGTGCAGCAGCTCATCGAGCTTGGCGACGCCGGCGGTCTTTTCACCTGCACGCCACGCCAGGATGTTGGCGTTCGGGTTGTTCTCCGTCGGCTCGACGGCAACGACCTCGTCCTTGTTCAGCTTCGCCTGGACGATGAAGTTGCCGTTCACCACCGCGATGCCCACTGCCGGATCTTCCTGGTAGAACTTCGGCACCTGCTCGGCGTTGACTTCCTGGAATTTCAGTTGCTTGGGGTTCTTGGCTTCGTCCGACTCGACGGTCAGGGCCGAATCGCCGTCAACAATGCCGCTGAGCAGGCCGGCGCCCTCAAGAACGCGCAGGCCGCGGACCTGGTTGGAGGGATCGTTCATCAGTACGACGACAGCTCCGTCTTCAACCGAGGCTGCATCGGCGTACTTCTTGGAGAACGCGGTCAGCGGTTCGAGCAGGATGCCCTCGCCGTGCTCCAGTTCGTACCCCTTGGACTCCACCTGGTCGTCGAAGAAGGGAACGTGCTGGAAGAAGTTGGCATCGATCGAGCCGTCGCTCAGCGCAAGGTTCGGGGTCTGGTAGTCGTCGATCTCGGTGATGTCCAGGTCGATTCCTGCCTCGGCCGCAAGGTTCTCATCGATGTACTCGAGAATCTGCGAGTGCGGAACCGGGCTTGCGCCGACCTTGACGATCGTCGGGTTGGCAGGATCCAGCGTAGCGGAAACGTCCGCGCTGGGGGCAGATGCGGTGCCGCCGCCGCAAGCGGTCAGAGCGAACAGGGTTGCGACGCCGGTCAGGGCGAGTGCGAGATTCTTACGCATGGGATGCGTTCCTTTTCATGAAAACCGATGTTGGGGACACCGGGTAACCAACGCAGCTAGCGGCTACTGGCTGCGCGTCGGCGGACAAGCCGCCGAAAACCGGGGGGAAGAGTGCCGTCGGCACTCCGGAGGGCGATCTAGCGGTGGTCGACCCAGCGGGCGATCCAGTCGCCCACGATCTGGACCAGCTGCACCAGCAACACCATGATGACGATGGTGACGACCATGATGGCCGGTTCGTAGCGCTGGAAGCCGTAGTTGTAGGCCAACCGCCCCAGACCGCCGCCGCCGACCAGGCCGGCCATGGCGGAGTAACCAATCAGCGTCACGATCGTGGTGGTCGTTGCGGCGATGATGCCGGGCATTGCCTCGGGGACCAGCACCTTGCGGACCACCTGCATCTTGGTTGAACCCATGACCAGGGCGGCGTCGATCTTCCCGGCGGAGACATCGCGCAGTGCGGTTTCCACCAGTCGCGCGAAGAAGGGGATGGTGCCGATGGTCAGGGAAACGGAAGCGGCAATGGGCCCCAGCGAGGTGCCCACCATCAGTGCAGCCAGCGGAATCAGCGAGACCATGAGGATCGCGAAGGGGATCGAACGGGTGATGTTCACGATGATGCCCGAGAGCACGACGTTCAATCCGCGGTTCGGGGTCAGTCCGCCTCTTGCGGTGTTGAGCAACAGGATGCCCAGCGGCAGTCCAACCACGACCGTAAAGAATGCCGAAATGGCGGTCATCTGCATGGTTTCGATAAATGCGGGCCACATGGCCTTGGTGATGCCGGGGTTGGTCATCAGGTCATTGAAGAAGTCCATGGCTTACTTGGTCTCCTTCACGGTGACTGCAACGCCGTTGCCGAGCAGGTGGTTGGTAATGGCGGTGATGTCGGCTGCCTCGGGAAGCTGGATGCGGATGTGCGCGAATTGGTGTTCTCCGAGATGCTCGACGGAGCCGGCCAGGACGTTGACGTCGGTGTTGAACGTGCGGGCAATCGAGGAGATCACCGGCTCGGTGGCCTGGGCGCCGGAGTACAGAAGGTCCAGGACGGTTCCTGCCGGAAGGCTGTCCGGCAATTCGCCGGGCATCGGCAGCAACGCCTGGGAGAGACGGCCAGCCGGGTCGGCGACGACCTTTTCGATGTCCCCATGCTCGACGATGCGGCCGGCTTCCAGCAGGGAGACCGAGTCACAGGCCTGCTTCACGACGTTCATTTCGTGCGTGATGATCAGGACCGTGAGGTTCAGGCGGTCGCGGACCGACTTGATGAGCTCGAGGATCTCGTTGGTGGTCTTGGGATCCAGGGCGCTGGTTGGCTCATCACAAAGCAATACGTCGGGATCCGAAGACAGGGCGCGGGCGATGCCCACGCGCTGGCGCTGGCCACCCGAGAGCTGGGCAGGGTAGGCGTCTGCGAACTGGGTCAGACCGACGAGCTCAAGCAGGGCGGTGACCTTTTCGGCGATCTTGGCCTTGGGTGTGCCGATCAACTCCAGCGGGAACGCCACATTCTGCGCCGTGGTGCGAGAATCCATGAGATTGGCGTGCTGGAAGACCATGCCGATGCGTCGCCGTGCGGTGCGCAAATCGGCATCGGACACGTTGGCCAGTTCCTTGTTGTTAACTGCGACCGACCCGGAAGTGGGTCGGTCCAGCAGGGTGAGGCAACGGACGAGCGTTGATTTTCCCGCTCCGGAATGGCCGATGATGCCGTGGATTTGGCCGGCGTCGACGTGCAAGGAGACACCATCCAGGGCGACGACTTCGCGTCCGCCCTGCCGGTAGACCTTGCGCAGGTCGGTGACTGTGATCAAAAGGGGTGTCCTTAGCAATCAAAAGAGAAAAGGGGTACTGGCCATTCAACCACTATCGAATGAATGCGGCGCAATCATGGACATAGTTGGCCATATTTTGCAACCGTTGTCCATTAATGCCGGATCGTTCGTCTGATTCACGTGGAATCCGGGCCATCGTCGAAGAAATCGCCGATGGCCCATGGCTAAAACCTTACGACGGGTTACCCAATCGTAGGGTGATCTGTGTCACGAGCGTTCGGAGCCTGGGAAATGTTGCCTTCTGTTGCGCCGAAGGCCCTGCATCCTCGGACTCCGATGGTCGCACTTCCGGAGCGTTGATGCCGTTCCCGGCGCTCTTCCGCAGCGAGGACGGAAGGTGCCTTTGCCCACCGATAACGCCAAAGGCGACCCCATACAGGGTCGCCTTCAGGTTCAATCGCAACGTGGCGGGCTAGGCCTTGACCGGCCACTGCCCGTCGACGACGGCAGCCGGGTCCTTGCGGCGGAAGAACTCCTGCAGGCTTGCTGCCTGCTCCGCAGCCCAGTCGACCTGGAAATCATGCAATTCCGCAGCATCAATCTGCAGGTTCGGGTACTTCGCGGCCTGCGCATCGGCAATCCCGATGGTGGCTGCGGCATCGGCTGCCGAAGTGTGTGCGTTCACCAGTTGGACGCCATAGAACTCGCTCATCACCGAGAGGTTGCGCTTGCCGCGGCGGTACTTGTCCACCTGCTTGTCCAGGACGTACGGGTCGATGACCGGAGAGGCGACAAGCGGGTCCAGCAGGTGGCGCTTGGCCTCTCGGTCGAGCACCGTGAAGTCATATGCGGCGTTGAAGGCCATGACAGGCATGGTCTGGAACAGATCGGCAAGGAAAGCCGAGATCTCGGCGACGGCCGTGGCGGAGTCCATTCCCTCTGCCTGGGCCTTGGCGGTGGTGATGCCGTGGATCGCCGATGCCTCTTCCGGAATCGCCACGCCGGGGTCGACGAGCCAATCCCTGGTCTGCAGGATTTCCGAGCGCCCGTTGACCACGACGATGGAAGCGGTGACGATGCGGGCGTCGAGTGGATCGCGACCAGTGGTTTCCAGGTCGAATGCAGCGCGGGGGAGATTGTGCCAAGAGTTCATGTCACCAACGCTACCGGGAATCAGAGACACTTTGGCCCACCGCAGCACGAGCGTGGATGAACACCCTGCGAGAGACCGGATAATGGATTGATACGTGTGGGGAAAGGGAAAGGGACAATCGTTGACTCAACCAGGACAAGAGCCGCTGCGGGACCAAACCGGCCAAGCTGACGGCGGTACTGCCGGGTTGGACTATGACGAAGCCGTCTTTGCCCTTGTTGCGCTGATTCCCTCCGGGAAGGTCCTCTCCTACGGCGACATTGCCGAGCTGCTCGGTTCCGGCGGCCCGCGCCAGGTAGGCAAGACGATGGGCCGCGGCGGAGCCGATGTCACCTGGTGGCGGGTCATCCGCTCCAACGGGACCCTTCCGGCGGCCCTGCAGCCGATCGCCAGCGTGCATTGGGAACGGGAATCCACGCCCCGCACCGCGTCCGGAGTCCGTATGGCGAAGGCCCGCTGGCAACCCTCCGAGGCAGACCACGCGCGCATTGACCGCGTGGCCGAATTGCTGCCGATTCCAAAACGTCACCCGCGAATGATCTGATGGAGCACATGGACACCCTCGCATCCGCCCGCGATATCGCGGTTACCGCCGCGGACCACGCCTTCGTCGCCGATGCCGCGCAGCAGGAGCTGCTGGAGCTCGAACCCGGCCACGGACCTGTGTTGGTGTTGGGCGGTCCCGGGACCGGGAAGACGACGACGCTGCTGCGCGTGCTCACGGCCCGGCTGGACACCGGGCTTGATCCGCAACACGTGCTGGTGCTTTCCCCGACTCGCTCCGCCGCGGCCACGCTCCGCGACGACCTCTCCGCCGGCACCGACAAGACGTTCTCCGAACCTGCCGTGCGCACCTGGTCAGCCTACGCGTTCGACCTGATCCGCAGGGCCAGGCTGGACGGGCTGCTGCCGGCATTGCAACGGCCGCCCCGATTGCTTTCGGGTCCCGAGCAGGACACCTTGATCGGACACCTGCTCGAGGGCCATGCCATGGGAATCACGCCAGGTCCCGCGTGGCCCGAATCCCTGGGGGAGGCCATCGGCACCCGGGGCTTCCGCAAGGAGCTGCGTGAACTCTTCGACAGGATTTCCGAGCACGGGCTCGAAGCCGGGGCCCTGCAGGATCTTGGCGAGTCCCTTGGCCGCCCCGAATGGATCGCCGCCGCCCAGTTCTACCAGGAATACCGCGACCTCTTGGACCTGGGCAGTGCCGAGGCCTTCGACCCGGCCGGGCTGCTGGCCGCCGCCGCCGGCATCCTGGAATACAACCCGGAGTTCCTGGCCGCCGAGCATGAACGCCTGCACCTGGTGATGGTCGATGACCTGCAGGAAGCCAACCCGGCGCAGCATCGCCTGCTGTCGCTACTGGCCCGTGGGCGAGACCTGGTGGCCTTTGCCGCGCCAGACAACGTGGTGCAGGGATTCCGTGGCGCACGCCCGGACATGCTGGGCGAATTCGGTGCGCGCCTGGGTACCGAAAACGATCCGGCCCGCACGATTGAGCTGAAGACTTCCTATCGCCTGAACGAGGAGCTCGCGTTCGCCTGGGGCCGAGTGGCCAGACGGATTCCCGTCGCGGCCGGCGGCGCCGGGCGGATTCTTGATGTGCCCGATGACGGGAACACGCATCACTCCTCCGCAAGCCCAACGGCCGAAGCCGGAGCGAGAGGCCCGGCGGACAGCGAGTCCGACGCGCCGGAGGTGCCCGCGCCGGGCAACCTCGAGGTGCTGCTGGTGGACTCGCCCATCCACGAACAGCGCCTCGTCGCCCAGCGGCTGCTGGAAGAACACCTGATCCACCACCGGCCGTTGGACACCATGGCGGTGATCCTGCGCAACGGGTCACAGGTCCGCTCCATGGCCAAGTACCTGGCCGGGACCGGCATCGCGGTGAACACCCCGCCCGCGGAAACCCCGCTGCGCGAGGAACCGGCGGTGCGTCCGCTGCTGGACTTGATGCAACTGGCACTGGCACCGGAGGCGCCACAGGATCCGCTGTTGCTGCAGGAACTCTTGATGTCCCGCTACGCCAACGCCTCGGCACTCGACGTGCGGCGGCTGCGCCAGGGACTGCGCCGCCACGAGGTCGCGGCCGGAGGCAACCGCTCCAGCGCCGAACTGCTCACCGGGATGCTGGACCAGCTGGAGCTGCTCGAGACCATGGGCCGCGAGGCGGCAGGGGCCAGGCGCCTGGCCAGGATGTACCAGGCGCTTCGCACCGAACTGGCGAGCAACGACGTCAACGCCGAGACCGCTCTCTGGTCGTTGTGGGCGGCAAGCGGCATGGCCCAGAAATGGACCGATGCCGCGCTGGCCGGCGGCATCCTGGGAACCCGTGCCGACCACGACCTCGATGCCATGCTGGCCATCTTCCAATCCGCCGAACGCTTCGTTGACCAGCTGCCCGGTTCCTCCGTGGCGCAGTTCGTGGAGCACGTGCTGGGCCAGGAACTGCCCATGGACACCCTGGCCAACCGAGGCGGGTCCGCCGCCTCCGTGCAGGTTCTCACCACCGCGGCGGCCGCCGGGCGCGAATGGGACCTGGTGCTGGTGCCGGGCATGCAGGAAGGGATCTGGCCCAACACCAAGCTCCGCGGCGAGCTGCTGGGCGGGGGAGCGCTCAGCGACGTGATCGAACACGGCCCGCAGATTCTCCCCGTCCGCAATATCGCCTCCCTCATCCGCGAGACCCGCGCCGACGAACTGCGCACCTTCGCCAATGCGATCTCGCGCGCAAAGTCCAAGGTCCTGGCCATCGCCGTGGCCTCCGAGGACACCCAGCCCTCGTCCTTCCTGGACATCGTGGACCCCGACGGGGCCATCCAGGGCCGCCGGACGGTCTTCGTCCCGCGACCCCGGACCCTCGGCGCCCTGGTGGCAGAGCTGCGCCAGGCCGCCGAGGCCACGGCCCTGGATGAGGACAGGGCGCCGCTGCACCGCGACGCCACCACCGTGCTTGGAACCCTGGTCGCCGCACCGCACCCGGTCCGCGGGGCCCATCCCGCCGGCTGGTGGGGACTGGCCGAATCAACCTCCAGCGGACCCGTGGTCCCGCCCGGGGACCCGGTCAAGGTTTCCCCCTCGAAGGTCGAGGCCGTGATGAACTCACCGCTCAACTGGTTCGTCCAGGCAGCCGGGGGAGAGGCAGCCACCGATTTTGCCCGCTCGCTGGGCACCTTGGTGCACTCCATTGCCGAGGAACACCCCGAGGCCAGCGGAGGTGAATACCTGCAGGTGCTCGAGGAGCGCTGGGGCGAACTGGAAATGCCGGAGAACTGGGAAGGCGCCCGGGACAGGGAACGCGCCGAATCGATGCTCAAGAAGCTGGCACAGTACAACGTCATGATGCGCACCGAAAACCGGCGGCTCATCGGCCGGGAGATCCCCTTCGAGGTCACGATCCCCGCACCTCCCGCCATCGAGGCTCCTGCCACCGACCACTCGACCACCGGCCCCTCGACGCCGGCGGATCCCAACGCACCGCGCGCGGCCTTGCTGCGCGGGGTTGTTGACCGCGTGGAGGCCGACGCGGAAGGCAACCCGTGGGTAGTTGACCTGAAGACCGGTAAATCCCAGCCCAGCGGCAAGGACGTGGAAAAACACCCACAGCTTGGCGCCTACCAGGCCGCCGTCATCAACGGTGCGCTGGCCGGGAAGACCGCCGAGGAACTCACGCGCGTTCCGGCCGGTGCCTCGCTGGTGCAACTGGGAACCGGCACCAAGTCCCCGCGTGAACAGGCCCAGCCCGCCATCACCGACGAGGACTGGGCCACCCCGATGGTTTTGTCCGCTGCCCAGTTGATGGGGGACGCAGACTTCCTCTCGCGCCACGACCCGGCCCGCGGAGGGCGCAGCGGCAGCAACTGCCGGTTGCCGGGAATTTGTCCATTGTGTTCCGAAGGAAGGCAGGTCACCGAGCCGTGAGCCGCACCGAATCAGCAACCCCGCCGGCCGATGAGCTGGCCGGATTCGACTCGCCCGCCACGGATCAACGGGTGTATTCGCCCGAGGAGCTGGCCGATATCCTGGGCCAGCACCAGCCCACCCCCGAGCAGTCTGCGATCATCTCCTCCCCGCTGGAGCCGCTGCTGGTCATCGCCGGCGCCGGGTCGGGCAAGACCGCCACGATGGCCGACCGGGTCATTTGGCTGGTGGCCAACAACAAGGTGCGCCCCGAGGAAATCCTTGGCGTGACCTTCACCCGCAAGGCCGCCGGGGAGCTGGCCCAGCGCATCCGCGGGCAGCTGGAGAAGCTGGCCCGTTCCGGATTGCTGGAGCTCGAGGACGAGGGCCTGCTGGATCCTTCGGTGTCCACCTACCATTCCTACGCCAACACACTGGTGAAGGAACACGGTCTGCGCATCGGCGTCGAGTCCGACACCGCGCTTTTGGGCACCGCTCAGGCCTGGCAGGTAGCCGCGGCAGTGGTCGAGGGGTACACCGGGGACTACGAGCACCTGGCTTCCTCCAAGAACACGCTCATCGACGCCGTGGTGACCTTCGCCGGGGAATGCGCGGAGCACCTGGTGTCCCCGGTGGACGCCAAGGAATGGATCGATACGCTGGTCGGGCGGCTCGAGGCGCTGCCCTACCGCATCGACAAGCCCGCAGCGCCCTCCCAGGAGGCCCGCAAGCTGCTGGACAAGCTGCGCACGCGCTCCACCATCGCCGAACTGGCAGTTGCATACGCGCAGGCCAAGGCCGCCCGCGGAGCCCTTGACTACGGCGACCTGGTGGCGCTGGCCGCCCGCATCGCCAAAGAAATCCCCGAGGCCGCGCAGAGTGAACGAGCGCGCTTCAAGGTGGTGCTGCTCGACGAGTTCCAGGACACCTCGCACGCCCAGATGGTGCTCTTTTCCTGCATCTTCGGTGACGGGCACGCGCTGACCGCGGTGGGGGATCCCAACCAGTCCATCTACGGCTTCCGCGGAGCCTCGGCCGGGCAGCTCTTCCGTTTCCCCACGGAATTCCCCGCCCGCACCCACGGCTCCGGCGTGGACGGGGGCGAGGGACTGCGCCCCGCCTCGGTGGCGTATCTAAGCACCGCGTGGCGCAACTCGGTCAATGTCCTGCAGGCGGCCAACGCCGTTTCCGCGAAGCTGAACTCGGTAGCACCCTCCGGGATTTCGGTGCCGTCGCTCAAGCCCAGCGCCTTTGCCGGAACAGGAAAGGTGGAACTGGCCCGCTACGCCACCGGGTCCCAGGAGGCGGCAGCACTGGCCCGGCGCTTCGTCGCCGAGCGCAATTCCTTCTTCGCCGAGCACGGGCGCAACCCGTCCATGGCGGTGCTCTGCCGCACCCGCTCGCAGCTGACCCCCATTTCCCGCGGTTTGGAGGACGCCGGCATCCCGTACGAGATCCTGGGCCTCGGCGGGCTGCTGAGCATGCCCGAGGTCACCGACATCGTCGCGACGCTGAACGTGCTGGTGGACCCCAACCGTTCGGACCACCTGGTGCGGCTGCTGGCCGGGGCGCGCTGGCGCATCGGTCCTGCCGACCTGATGGCCTTTGCCGACTGGTCGCGTTTCCTGGCGAGGCGCCGCGACTTTGCGCTGAAGGACGGCAGGCCGGAGAACCTTGACGCGCCCGAGAGCGCCGAGGAAGTCACCCGCGGGGAGGCCAGGGCGGAATTGAACGACGCCGCGAGCCTGATCGAGGCCCTGGACCACCTGCCGCACCCGGACTGGGTCTCCGGCGACGGTCGCGCCCTGACTCCCGAGGCCGTGGCCCGGTTGCGCACGCTGCGCGACGAGTTGCGTTACCTGCGCGGCTTTATCGACGACGACCTCGAGGCGCTGCTGCGCGAGACCGAACGCGCCATGGGGCTGGACATCGAGGTGGCGGCGAAGCCCGGGGTCGGCATCCACGAGGCCCGTCGCCACCTTGACGCCTTCGCCGACATTGCGCAGGACTACGCCAGCACCTCCGCACGCGTCGACCTTGCGGGATTCCTGACCTGGCTGGAGGCAGCCGCCGAAAAGGAGGGCGGGCTGGCGATCGTGCCTGGTGAATCGAATCCGGACGCGGTGCAACTGCTGACCATCCACGCATCCAAGGGCCTGGAATGGGACGTGGTCGCTGTGACAGGGATGAACGATGGCGTATTCCCCAGTGCCAACGATTCGCGCTGGACCAGCGGGGACGCGGCACTTCCGTGGCCATTGCGCGGAGACAAGCACGACCTGCCGCAGTGGGACACCAACCAGGAGTGCCTCTTCGATGTGGTCAAGGCCGAGGGGATGTTCAAGTCGGAGGTGCTGGCCCACGCCGAACTGGAGGAACGGCGCCTGGCCTACGTTGCGCTGACCCGGGCCAAGTCCTTGCTGATCTGTTCGGCCACCGCGTGGACCGGCACGCGCACCAAGCTCACCGAGCCTTCCGGTTTCCTCCTGGACATGCTGCCGCTCGTCGATCCGCCGAACCCCTCGGCCGAATCCACGACGTGGGTGGCGGACGAAGACGCGCCGGAGGCCAATCCGTTCCGCGAGGCGCCGCTGGAGGCCAGGTGGCCGTACGATCCGTTGGAAGGACCGATCGTCACAGGCGGCGGGATGCAACGCCCCCGGCCCCCGGGACGCCGCGCCAAGCTGGAAGCTTCGGCCACAGCAGTACTTCAGGCCGCCCGGCACGCTTCCGACGGCACCGTGGCGCCAGCCGATCCGTCAGCCGAATCCAAGGATGGTGAATGCCTCCCGGCGCAACAAGGGCCCTGGCAGACCCCCATTGGCGAGGGCTGGTTCAAGGAAGCCGAGCTCTTGCTGGCCCGGAAGGCACAGGAAGCAGCCGAAGAACGGACCACGGTGATACCGAAGCACGTGCGTGCCTCGGTCTTCGTGGACCTGGCCACCGACGCGGCAGCCGTGCTGGCCGAGCTGCGTCGCCCCGTGCCGCGGCGCCCGGGGACCGCCGCCCGCCGCGGCACCGCGTTCCACGCCTGGCTGGAGGAGTACTTCGACTCCACCGGGATGCTGGAACTGGGGGACTACATGGAGGCGGCCGACGCGTACATAGACGACGCGCTTGACCTTGAGGACATGAAGAACGCCTTCCTGGACTCCGAATGGGCCAACCGCCAGCCGGCATTCGTGGAGGCAGCTATCGAGACGCGCATCGGCCCGGTGTCGGTGCGCGGACGCATCGATGCGATCTTCCAGGAACCCGACGGGGCCTGGCTGCTGGTGGACTGGAAGACCGGTCGGGTGCCGCGCGGCGAGGAACTGCGGATCAAGGCCCTGCAGCTGGCGGTGTACCGGCTGGGCTGGGCGCGGCTGCGTGGCATCGACGTCTCCGAAGTCCGTGCGGCGTTCTACTACGTGGGTTCCGGCACCACCATCCGGCCGCACGACCTGGCCGATGAAGCCGAGCTGGAGAGCCTGATCAGCAATTCAATGGGAGCGCTGAACGGCTGATTGCCGCCACTTCGTGGGGCAAACGCAAGGGGCGGGGACGATCGGAATTGATCCGATCGTCCCCGCCCCTTGCGTGGCGGCCTAGAGGCCCGGAACGCTGACCACGTCGGACTTGGCCGGAGCCACGTTCGGCTTGACTGCGTTCCACTCGCTGAAGGTCATGGATCCGGAGCCCTCGCTTGCGGATCCGGTTGATTCAATCTTCAGCAGGTGGGGTTCGCCCTCGGCGGCGATCCAGAAAATGGTGTCGCTGCCGGTGTACTTGAAGGCCTTGGCGCCGTTGAGGTCGTCGAGGGACTTCTTGGTGATCTTTGGGGCTTCCTTCGTTCCGAGTTCAACGGTGTCCATCGATGCAAGGAAGGAACCCACGGTGAAGTCCCCGAACTGGTCGGCGTTCTTCGTTGAAATCCACTTGTTCGCTGCAACCGTATCGAGCATCTTCGCGGCCTCGGCCCCGGCCCTTTGGGTCAAAAATGCCTTGTTGGGCTTCATGTACGAGACGTTGTCGACCGTCAGTAGTTCGATGGTGGCGTCGTCCTGGCTCAATTTCATCAGCGAATTGGTTCCGTCGACGGTGCCCGAAAGCTCGAAATCGCCTTTCTCGGAACCGTTGGTGATGTCACCGATGACGGTTGCCGAGGTGGCCTTCTCAATGGCGGCGGACGTCTTGGGGAAGATTTCCTTGGCCTCCGGCACTACGATTTCCGCCTCCACCGGGGCGGCTGCGGATCCGGCGGTCGACGCTCCGGCGGGCTGTTCCACTGCGGCCGAACATCCGGTCAGGGCCAGCAATACCCCGGCGGTTGCTGAGAGCAGCATGGTGCTGTTCTTGAAATTTTTCATACGTTTGTCCCCGCTATGCATAGGAAGTTGGAAGTCGCTCACCGACGTCAGGGACGTTGAAGAGCAAACCTCACTCTATCAAGTGGACTTAATATGAAGCGATCTGTAACAGGAGGTTCGCCAACACAGATGCCTGCCTGCTATTTAGGGTGGGCAGGCTGGACGGGGATCGCGGTGGTGTCGCTCCCTGAGGAATCCTTTTCCCTACCGTTCGGGGTCTGCTCGCCGGACGTCGAGGTGCCATCTTTAGTGACGTTCGCCTTCGACGAGTTCACGGGGGTTTCAGCCGAAGTGGCGGATTCTTTGGTATCCGCCGTATCCTTCTCGTCCTTTGTTTCCTTGGCGTCAGTGTCCTGGCCCGGCGCTGTGTCCGGGGAGGATGCCTTGGATTGCTTGTCCGTCGATCCCGGCTCGGAGTCGCCCCTCGACTCCGAGGTGGGCTTGGGGGAGCTGGCAGGTTTTTGCGGGGCAGCGGCCGGGACCGGCGGTACGGCAGGTGGCGTCGGTACGGCACTCACGGGGGAGGGCACGATCCTAAGGGCCGACGTTTCCGGCTCGGCAGGACTCGATGAGTTATCCGCATCGGGCCCGGCATCGTCCACTGGCGCGATGCCGGATACGGTGACTTTCTTGGCGACCGGCAACTTTTCGGCGACGCTGACGGGTTCGGGCTGTTCTTCGGTCGCTACGGCGCGGGCCGCACGCGGTGGCTCGACCACGGAGATCGGCTGCCCGCCATACTCGGCAATATCCGAATCGAGTTCCTCGAGCATGATTTTTGCCTCGGCTATGCGCTCGGCGTCGCCGCCGGCAATTGCCTTGACCAGCCACTGGGCCAGCGCAAACTCGGCTGCCAGTGCGGCACGACGCATGATGTGCGGATCGGCGCGGTCCCCGCGCACTGCAACGTAGCTTTCGAAGGCTGCCTCGGCGAAGGACTGCTCGTGCACCGCCGCGAGCCAGGCGAAGTCGTCGGCCGGATCCCCGACCTGCAGGTCGGTCCACCCGGTGACGGCAACGACCTTGGCGTCCTGGACCAGCAACTGGTCCTCGTGCAGGTCCCCGTGGATGACGGTGGCGTTGAAGCGCCACAGGGCCACGTCTTCCAGCGCGTGTTCCCAGCGGCGCAGTAGCCGCGAGGGGATCATGCCGGTGGTCGCCGCAGCGTCGAGCTCGTTCAGGCGGCGCTGGCGAACCTGCTCGGCCGTGTAGGAGGGCAAGTCCGCCCGGGCAATTGCGGAAGAGGGCATCGAGTGGATGGCTGCCATGACCGACCCCAGGTCGCGGGCGCAGCGTGAACCCTGCGACACCAGGTCCTCGAGGGAGTACTGCTTGCCGGGAACATGGTTGTACACGAAGGTCCGCAGCGGGCCCTGTCGCACGGTTCCGGCGACCGAGGGCAGCTGGAAAGGCAGCGAGGCGCGAATGCCGGCGGAAAAGGCGCGCAGGGCAGCCAATTCCGTTTCGAGGCGCATGCTGGCTTCCTCGTGGCGCGGGGAGCGCACGCGCCACCGGTTCTTGGCGGCATCGACAATGAGCACCGAGTCGAAATCGTTGCCGTCGTCCGGCAGCGATGCCACGCCCGTGGGCGCCAAGCCGGGGACCGCGGCGGTGGCGATGGCAGCGAGTTCCATGGGAGAGCGTTTCACATCCTCCACCGTAGACCGCAAGCCGTGCCCGCGTCCTGCGGTGCGGCGGCGAGTCGCATGTTTTGCGTTCAACTCCCCTTCCGGTTGCTCCTCGCGGGGAGTCGGAGGGACGGTGCCCCGCGCCACGGGAAGGTGCGCCGATGGCCACAACCGGTGCCCTGAAGTAGGCGTTGGGCCACAACTCTCAGTACGGTTGGTGCTATGAGCGATACCGTGCAGAACCCAGTGACCAGTTTCCCGGCGCTAGGAGCCCTGCCCTTGGCGCGTGCCACCACCGACCGCGGTTGCGAGCGGCGCACCGACGACGGCTGGCTCGATGTCCTGCGCGCTGATCCTGCGACCCGTCACCTGGTGCTGGTTGGCGGGCGTGCCCGGGTGCTCGACGGTGAATTGGTGTTGATCGAGCTGGCCGCGGTGCCGGCCGGCGGCACGGAGATCTACCTGGGTTTTGACGGCACTTCCGAAATCGTGCTGCATTCCTTCCATGATGCCCCTGCCACGTCCGACGGTCAGGCTTCGGCCGGTTCCACGGATCCGGAGCAGTGGCTGGGGCTGCGCGACGTCGCCGCCGGACTCGGTGCCCGCGACGCCGGGCTCTTCGTCGAGGCCGTCGCCATCGCCAACTGGAACCACGCGGTGAACTTCTGCCCGCGTTGCGGCGGCAAGCTGGACCTGCGCGCCTCGGGTTGGGTCAAGCACTGCGCGGCCGAGGACCTGGAACATTTCCCGCGCACCGACCCTGCGGTCATTGTCGCCATCACCGACGAGGATGACAGGTTGCTGCTGGGTGCCAACAAGGCGTGGGGCGGGACGCGCTTCTCGACCCTGGCCGGATTCGTGGAGCCGGGCGAGTCCCTGGAATCCGCCGTCGTCCGCGAGGTCGCCGAGGAATCGGGGGTCGTGGTGCGCAACCCGCGCTATATGGGCTCGCAGCCCTGGCCGTTCCCGCGCTCGCTGATGCTCGGCTTCACCGCCACCGCCGTTGGCACCGAGCTGGTCCCCGACGGGGAGGAGATCATCGACCTGCGCTGGTTCACCCGCGAGGAACTTGCCGAGGCCGTCCGCTCCGGCTCCATCGGAGTGCCCACCGGAACCTCCATCGCCAGTGCCCTGGTCGAACACTGGTACGGCGGCGTGCTGCCCGAACCCGAACGGCTGGAAAACTAGAACATGACAGAGACAACCGACATGGGGGCCCTGGAAGAACGCATTCTCGCCGGGCTGGACGAGGAACAGCGACAGGTGGCCACCACCCTGCGGGGGCCGTTGTGCGTGCTGGCCGGCGCCGGAACCGGCAAGACCCGCGCCATCACCCACCGCATCGCCTATGGCGTGCACACCGGGGTGTACAAGCCCTCCTCCCTGCTCGCGGTGACCTTTACCGCCCGCGCCGCCGCCGAAATGCGCTCGCGCCTGCGGGAGCTGGGGGCCGGGGCCGTGCAGACCCGCACCTTCCACGCCGCTGCCCTGCGCCAGCTGCAATACTTCTGGCCGCAGTCCATTGGCGGGCAGCTGCCGTCCATCGTCGACTACAAGGCGCCGTTGATCACCGAGGCCGCCCGCCGGCTGCGCACCACCGCGGACCGTGCGACGGTCCGGGACCTGGCCAGCGAGATCGAGTGGGCCAAGGTCTCGATGCTCACCCCCGAGTCCTACGTGGCAGCCGCCGCGGACCGCGGGCAGCCCGGCGGGCTGGATCCCATCACCGTTTCGCGGATCTTCCAGGCCTATGAGGACGTCAAGACCGATAGGCAGTTCATCGACTTCGAGGACGTCCTGCTGTTGACCGTGGCGATCCTGGAGGACGACGAACGGGTCGCCGCCTCGGTACGCGGACAATACCGGCACTTCGTGGTCGACGAGTACCAGGACGTTTCCCCGCTGCAGCAACGGCTGCTGGACCTGTGGCTCGGCGGGCGCGACGAACTCTGCGTGGTGGGCGATGCGTCCCAGACCATCTACTCCTTCACCGGCGCCACCCCGCGCCACCTGCTGGATTTCACCGCCACCTATGAGCAGGCCCCGGTGGTGAAGCTGGTGCGCGACTACCGCTCCACCCCGCAGGTGGTGCACCTTGCCAACCGCGTGCTTGCCGCCCGCCGTCCCGAGCCCGGGGTCCCGGACCGTGACATCAACTGGCCCACCCCGCTGGAACTCATCGCCCAGCGCGAGAACGGGCCCGAGCCCACCTTCTTCGAGGCCAAGGACGATGAGGCCGAGGCCTCGGAGATCGCCCAGCGCATCAAGAAACTTATTGCCGAGGGCACCCCCGCGTCCGAAATCGCGATCCTCTTCCGCACCAACGGGCAGTCCGCCGCCTACGAGCAGGCGCTGGCCTCGGCCGGCGTGGGCTACCTGCTGCGCGGCGGGGAACGCTTCTTCGCCAGGCGCGAGGTGCGCGACGCGATGCTGCAACTGCGCTCCGCCGCCCGCCACGCCACCACCGAGGTCGACGGGGCAACCGTCCCGCAGCTGACCCGCGACATCCTGGTTTCGCTGGGTTACAGCGCCACGGCACCGGCCGCCTCGGGCGCAGTGCGCGAAAAGTGGGAGTCGCTTTCCGCCCTGGTGGCGCTCGCCGACGAGATGGCGGAGGCCCGAGCGGGTTCCGAGGTCCCGTTCACGCTTAACACCTTCGTGGCCGAGCTGGAGGAACGCGCAGCCAGCCAGCACGCCCCCACGGTGCAGGGGGTCACGCTGGCCTCGCTGCACGCGGCCAAGGGCCTGGAATGGGACGCCGTGTTCCTGGTCGGGCTCTCCGAGGGCCTGATGCCGATTTCCTTCGCCGACGACCAAGCCGGATACGACGAGGAACGGCGCCTGCTCTACGTGGGCATCACCCGCGCCCGCGTTCACCTTGGCCTGTCCTGGTCGCTGGCGCGCACGCCCGGAGGGCGGGCCAACCGCCGGCCCTCGCGCTTCCTGGACGGGTTGCGTCCGGCGGGAACCTCCCGCGTCGCCTCCGCGCCCAAGGCCGCCCGGCGCCGGAGCCCGGCGGGACCGCCGAAGTGCAGGGTCTGCGGGACACTGCTGACCAGTGCCACCGAACGCAAGCTGGGCCGCTGCGGCAATTGCCCGGCGGGGTACGACGAAGCGGTGTTCGAGTCCCTTCGGGCCTGGCGGCTGCAGGTGGCCCAGGCCAACTCGCTTCCGGCCTTCGTGATCTTCACCGATGCCACGCTGATGGCCATTGCCGAGTCCAAACCCGACGGTCTTGCCGGCCTGGGCCAGGTTTCCGGCGTCGGCAAGGGCAAGCTGGAGCGCTACGGCGAGGCCGTGCTGGCCATCCTGGCCGGCGATACCGTGGACTAGAAGCGAAGCTCAGGCCGCCAGCGGGTCCAGGCAGGTGCAGCGGGACCTGGCCCTGGCCGGCACCGAGGTGATGGAGCCGGTGGGAAGGTCGCACACGGTCATGGATCCGGCCGCCGCCGGGATATTGATGCGGTCCAGGGCCATCAGCACCGCCATGGCGGCAAGGCCGGCGGCCACGGCAGCCAGCGAGGCCTCGGGGCGCAACGCCGGTGCCTGTCCGGCAGACTCCTGGGCGTCGAGCATCCGCAGCGTGGGGTCGCATTGTTCCCACGCGCATGCGGCGCACATGGTGAGCCCGTCGATGACCATCGGACCCAGGTGCATTCCCGAATCGGTGAACAGCACCGGCAGCATCGCGGCATCGACGGCCAGGGATTCCAGCGGCGGCAGCATGCCGCCTGCCATGACCACCGCCATGTCCAGGGCCGCTGCGTCGGGACTGCGACCTGCGGCATCCGCCACCACCAGGTGCGGGTATGTCGACTGCAAGGCCCGGGCGGTGGCACGGGCACGCGGGGCGCCCACGCCGGTGATGCCTGTGGTCCCTGCACCCAGGTCCCCGGCATCCAGCGGGGAACCGTCAGGGACCCGACGCCGGCTCCGGCCAGGACATGGGCCAGCAGCTGGCCCATCCGCCCGCAGCCATAGAGCGCAACCTTGGCCTCGGCGCGGCGCCGCAGCACCGGGACGGCATCCATTTGGTATGCGGCTCCCCATTGCAGGACATCGGGCACCAGGCGCGCACCAAGCCCGGATCCCGTGCCAGGCGCGCCGAGAGGTTCCGCTCCTTCCGCGACCGGGGGCTGTGTGGGGGACTGGACCAGGGCCGGGCCCAGCATCGCTAGGATCTCTGTCCGCCGCCGCTCATCAGGCAGGTCGGGCGCGGGGCCTGCAGGACGCGGGCCGTGCTCGCACAGGGAGAGCACAAAACGCTTTTCCGCCGGAGTGAGCCCGGTTATCCACCGCGCGCGCTGCCCGGTGCCAATCTGGATGGCGCCCTCCACTAGGCTAAGTACCTGCAAGCCCGGGTTGATCCTCATGATGTTTCTCCTTGGGGGAACGGCGGCACCGGCGCGATTCCCCGTCGCCGGCGCCCTGAATGAACCCATCGTGGCACCGGCCGCAGGGGACTCGCCGGCTATCCACACCCTGGAGCGGGAAAGTGCCCCGGCACCGGGGGGACCGGGCATCGGCACAGGCAGCGGCAGCACGCAGTGGCGGAAAGGACACCAACATGCGAACGCAACCATCGACCATCGAGTACGTGGACGAGAAGGGCACCTCCATCCGCGTGGTGCGCTCGGCCAAGCGCAAGAAGACCATCTCCGGGGCGTGGAAGCAGGACACCATGGTGGTCTCGGTGCCCGCCGGCCTGACCGAGCACGCCGAACGGCTTTTGGTGGCCGACATGGTGAAGAAGGTCATGCGCAAGGTCGCCCACGGCTCCGCGACGGACCCGGACGCGGAGCTGGCGGCCCGGGCCCGGGAAATGGATGCCCAGCTCTTTGGCGGGCGTGCCGATCCGTCCTCGGTGTCCTGGGTGTCAAACCAGAACCGGCGCTGGGGTTCGGCCAGCCTGAACAGCCGCCGGATCCGTCTCTCGGACCGGCTGCGCGCCATGCCCCAATGGGTACAGGACTACGTGCTGGCCCACGAACTCGCCCACCTGGTGGAGCCGCGCGACGGCCACGGCCCGCGGTTCAAGGCGGCGCTTTCACGGTACCCACGGGTGCACGATGCCAACATCTTCCTCTCCGGGGTCAGCCACGGCTACCATGCAGCGGCCAAGACCGGGGCCCATGCACTTCCCGGTGACCTGCCTTTGGGCGGAGACGATGACATCGACGACCTCGATGATCTTGACGGCGGGTTCAGGGAGTTCGGCCAAGCCGCCGGGTAGGACTGCCCGCTGCCCGACCCGGGCCGCTTCGGCATTCCGAGGGCAATGAACTTTCACCCAGACAGGCCCACCCGGCAACGACGAAGGGGGGGGGGGGGGGGGGGGGGGGGGGGGGGGCCCCCCCCGGGGGGGGGGGGGGGGGGGGGGGGGGGGGGGGGGCGGGGGCGGGGGGGGGGGGGGGGGGGGGGGGGGGGGGGGGGGGGGGGGGGGGGGGGGGGGGGGGGGGGGGGGGGGGGGGGGG